>JBNMIN010000124.1:0-5746 GCA_050873305.1 Oscillospiraceae bacterium | reverse complement strand
CCGCAAAATACGCATGTATATCCGAAACGGCGTGATGTTCACACTGAATGGCAGGACACTCGTCAGCAGGAGCGTTGACGAAGACGAGAAATACCGCGCCGAGCGCGAGCAGAGCAAGAAATTTAAAGGCAATGTCAAAAAGCTGCGCAATGCCGCCATTGAATACCGCAGGGCGCACAAAGTCGAGCTCTACTATGACTTGCACACGGTCGACTTCGACAACGGCTATTACCAGTTCAAGAATGATATAAAGCACAGCGACGGCGTTGAACGCTACTATATCTACAGCCGCGAATATAAAAATATCGATGAGCTTTTCACAAAAGAGGAACAGGAGCATCTCGTGAAATTCGGCTCGGAGAAGCACAAACTGCTCTATCTCTCGGCGCGAGTGATATTCACGGCGTTCTACGGCGTGACCCCCGTCTCTCCGTTCGGCTCGGCGGCGGGCGAAGTGCCCTATGCCGATCTGCTCGATTTCAAAACTATCTATCTCCAGCATGGAGTGCTCCACGCCTCCCTGCGTTCGCAGAACTCGGTCGAACGCTGCCGCGCGGATAAAATCGTCATTTCCGCGCCGTTTGAAAAGCAGAACTACATGACCAACTACCACTATCCGGAGGACAATCTCATCCCCACGGGCATGGCGCGTTACGACCATATCGACAGAAGCAAAAAGGCAAAGAACAGGATTCTCTTCGCCCCGTCGTGGCGCAAATACCTGACTCAGGAGATAAACTCCTCGAAGTGGGAGCTGATAGACTCGAAGCTCAAAGGCTCCGACTATTTCAGGAATTTCTCACGTTTTCTTGAGAGTGAGGAACTGCATGAGCTACTCGAAAAGACGGACACCTATCTCGATATCAAGCTCCACCCGATAATCGCGGACGCCGAAGGACTGTTTGATATCAAGAGTCCGCGCGTCGTCATGGCGGGCGCGCATGTTGACATTGAGGACTATAAGATGTTCATAACGGACTTCTCGTCTTTCGTGTTCGACTTCGCCTATCTCTGCCGCCCGGTGCTCTATTTTGTGCCCGACTACGGCCAGTTCAAGGCGGGCATGAATCACTACCGCGAGCTCGATCTCCCGTTTGAAAAAGCCTTCGGTCCGCTCGTCCTCGACCCCGAAAGCGCGGTGGAAGAAATAAAGAAAGCCGCAGAAAATGGCTTTGAGCCCGAAAAAATATATGCCGAGCGCATGAGCGGATTCTACTATCCGCTCGAAAACTGTGCCGAGGCACTCTACAACGAAGTGAGCTCGTGGGATTGTCTGTAAGAGAGGGATGATCGGGAATGGATAAGCTTATCAGTGTTGCGATACCTGTTTATAATGGAGAGACGACACTGCGCAAATGCGTTGACAGCATTCTTGCACAGACATACGAAAATATTGAGGTCATCCTTGTCAATGACGGCTCTACCGACCGTTCGGAGGATATCTGCCGCAGCTATGAGCAGATTGACCCGAGAGTCAAGGTAATCAGCAAAGAAAACGGCGGGCTCTCTTCGGCGCGCAATGCCGGAATAGACAAAAGCTGCGGGGAGTACATATTTTTTATCGACAGCGACGACTGGATAGACAGCGACACGCTTGAAGTATTGCTGAACGCCGCCCTGCAAAAGGGCACGGATGTCACAGGCTGCTGCGTGTATTTTAACTTTCCGAACGGTGTTGAAAACAGCAGAACTTCCGATGAAATCTATATTCAGGACACACGGGCGCTCATAAAATGGATGCTCGCGGGCAGCATTTATGCCAATGCCGCATGGGGCAAGCTGTTCAAGAGAAGTATTTTTGAAAAATTAAGATTTGACGAGAGCTGCGATTTCTGCGAGGACGACGAGTTCAGCTTCCGTATAGCACGGGCTGCAAAAAGTTATGTCCGCATCGCGGACGCAAAATATCACTATTTTCAGAACTTCGGCGGAATGGTGCTCTCCGGCGAGTATATTTCCGAGGCGCCTATAAATGTCATGTCAAAGATAGAATCCGACCCGATAGTGGCGGAGGACCCTGAACTCTTGATTCTTGCGCACAAAAAGATGATAGCGGCTCTGCATACGGTGTATGTGAAATATCTGCGCGCGGGAGACAGGCGCAACGCCGCGCGCATCTCGCATATGATGCGTGAGTTGGTATCAAAATACGGCTACTGCGGAATATCAAAGCAGATGCAGGCGCGGGTCATGCTCATGCGCTTGTACCCGCTCGCGAAATTCGTCGAGCTTTCAGCGATACGGCTCAAAAGCAAAAAATACAGCAAATAAAAATGATGCCTCTAAAAACGGAGCATCAGCAAAACCGCAGCCGACCGCAGCAGAAAATTTGCTGCGGTCGGTTTTCTTCTGTGTATTTTTTTAGACGAGATAGTGAAGATAAACAAATTGGAATTATACCCAAAAAATTCACCCCGGAGTTATTCTCCGGGGTTTACTGTTAGTTTATTGTTATATGATCCTCACTCTGACGACGCCGCTGACTGCGGTTATCTTTTCGCCGTCGGGTGTCGGCGTATCGCAGACGAGGTAGCCGAGTCCGTTTTTGACTGCGCTGTTAAGCGACGTTATATTGCCGCCGAGCGCCGCAACGATATTTTCGCGCACTCCATCGTTGTCTTTGTAGATAACGCACACGCGCTTTTCAAACTCTGCGGGCGGCGTGAGCTCGGGCAGGTTGACGGAGTTCTTCACTTCGCCGCGCTCGATATAGCCGATAAGCTCATCGGCAGCCATAACTGCGCAGTTGTCCTCGCTCTCGGGCGTGGAAGCGCCGAGGTGCGGGATAGCTATAACTCCGGGCACGCCCAGCTGCGCATCGGTCGGGAAATCCGTGGCGTATGCCGCGACTTTGCCGTCGGCGAGAGATGCAAGAATATCATCGGAATTCACAAGCTCGCCGCGCGCAAAATTGAGAATGCGCACGCCGTCTTTCATTTTGCCTATAGACTCCGCGTTGATAATATTTCTCGTGCTGTCGTTGCACGGAATGTGCAGGGTCAAATAATCCGCCGCGGAGAAAACCGCATCCATATCGTCAACGGTCTCAACGCCGCTTATTTCGCTCCTGCCCTTTCTGTCGAAGCAGACGACTCTCATGCCGAGGTCGCGCGCCGCCTCGGCAACGAGCTTGCCAATCGCGCCCATGCCGACAACGCCCATGGTCTTGCCTTTTATCTCAGGGCCTGCAAACGAGCTTTTGCCTTTTTCAACGAGCTTGCCGACATTGTCGCCCTCGCCTTTGAGGGTCTTGCACCAGTCGATAGCATCGACGACTTTGCGCGAAGCGAGAAGAGCCGCGCAGATAACGAGCTCCTTTACGGCGTTCGCGTTCGCTCCGGGCGTATTGAACACGGCGATGCCCTGCTCCGAGCACTTATCGATCGGGATATTATTCACGCCCGCTCCCGCGCGGGCGATTGCGAGAAGACCCGCTCCGAACTGTATCTCATGCATCGAAGCCGAGCGCACCATTATCGCCGCCGGATCTTCCGAATTTTCAGTGCAGATATATTTCGCGCTGTCAAAGCGGTCGGTGCCGCACTTTGCTATTTTATTGAGCGTTAATATCTCTTTCATCAGCCTCTCCCCCTCAGTTGTTCTTTTCGAACTCCTTCATGAAGTCAACAAGCTGCTCGACTCCCTCGACCGGCATGGCGTTGTATATAGACGCGCGCATTCCGCCGACCGAACGGTGTCCCTTGAGGTTGACAAATCCTGCCTCTGCCGCCTCGGCAACAAACTTCGCGTTGAGCTCGTCGCTCTCTGTAACGAAGGTCACGTTCATCAGCGAGCGGTCGCAGTGTCTGACGGGGTTCGAGAACATCTTGCTCGAATCGATGAAGTCATAGAGAATCTTTGCCTTCGCTTCGTTTCTCCTCTTCATCTCCTCAAGTCCGCCGAGCTTCTCTATCCACTCGAGCACTAATTTGCACATATATATCGACCAGCAGGGCGGCGTGTTATACATCGAGTCGTTGTCCGCCATGTTCTTGTAGTCGAGCATCGCGGGCGTGATATCGCGCGCCTTGCCGATAAGATCCTTGCGCACGATAACAATAGTCAGTCCCGCAGGGGCGACATTCTTCTGCGCGCCGCCGTAGACGATACCGAACTTCGAGACATCGAGCGGCTCCGAGAGGAAGCACGACGAGACATCCGCAACGAGCGGCACATCGCCTGTGTCGGGGATATACGGGAACTTCGTGCCGTAGATAGTGTTGTTCAGGCATATATAGGCATAGTCCGCCTCGGGGTCAAAATCCTCGCGGGTGACCTCGGGAATATAAGAGAAAGTCTTATCTTTCGAGGACGCAACAACTCTGATATCGCCGTATTTGCACGCCTCTTTATACGCCTTGGTCGAGAACTGACCGGTGAGCATATAGTCAGCCTTTCCGCTGCCGTTCAAAAGATTGAGCGGAATCGCGGCGAACTGGGTCGAAGCTCCTCCCTGGAGAAACAGTATATCGTAATTATCGGGCACTGAAAGCACCGATCTGAACAGATTCTGCGCCTCGTCCATGATTCCCTCAAAGACCTTCGAGCGGTGCGACATCTCCATAACGGACTGACCGCTTCCGTGATAGTCCATTATCTCCGCTGCTGCGCGGCTGAGAACGCTCTCGGGCAGCATCGAGGGACCTGCTGAAAAATTGAATACTCTTGCCATCTGGTTTACCTCCTTTTCCGGCGCGCTGAAATATTCCGCGCCAAAGCCGATAAAATTACCGGCTTTTTACCATTATATAGCATAGTAAAAAGATAAGTCAATAAAATCGGAGCTTTACTGTTGAAAAATATATCTTCTGAATGTATAATTAATATGACAGAAAAATCCATCAGATAACGAGGTATTTTCAAAATGTCAGCTCAGCAGAAAAAGAAGAAGAAAAACAACTCGAGACTTTACATTCTCATCGCGGCTGTAGTGCTGCTCATCGTGATGATCGTCCTCATCGCCGTCAAATGCTCCGGCGGCAAGAAAAATCCGGACGCAGACAGCACAGGCGGCGAATCCTCATCGCAGTCACTCGAAGCGGCAGACATCGACCCGCTGACCGGACTCTCCGGCTTCAAAGCGCAGGGCAAGCGCCCGATAGCGATAGTTGTCAACAACTCGAAGCCCGCTCGCCCGCAGTGGGGGCTCTGCACCCCCGACATCGTGTTTGAGGGTGTCACCGAGGCAGGCATAACGAGAATGCTCTGGCTCTATTCCGACATAAACAAGATTCCCGACAAGGTCGGCTCGCTCAGAAGCGCAAGGCACGATTTTGTTGAGATTGCCGAGGGACTTGACGCAATATTTGTCCACTGGGGCGGCAGCAAATACGCCTACTCGGCGATAAATGAGCGCAATGTCGACGACCTTGACGGGCGCACCTATCTCGGCAGATATTTCTTCCGCGACAAGGAGCGCACCAACGTAGCCATTGAGCACCGCGGATACACGACCCGCGAGGCGATAGACAAGGGTCTTACAAAGCTCGACATCCGCCGCGATATCAAATCAGGCTATCAGAATCCCTTTGCGTTTGTTTCCGAGAGCTCGCCGCGCACTCCCGCCGGCGGCGCATGCTCGAGAATAGACATAGTTTTCTCGTCATACTGCAACCATTCATTTACTTATTCGGCGCAGGACGGACTCTATCTCAACGACATCAACGGCGCGCCGATGACCGACGCGGACGGCAAGCAGATGGCTGTTAAGAACGTCATCATTCTCTACTGCCCGGTCTCGCTCATG
>JBNMIN010000123.1:0-5777 GCA_050873305.1 Oscillospiraceae bacterium | reverse complement strand
TCGCTGACCTCGCGCTCATATTCGCGCAGTGAGCCGCGGTCGCGCTCACTGAGGTTGACGGCAAAGGTCGAATCCGTCGGCATATCAAAATCGTCGAGCGCCTGTTCGGTCGGGTATTCCGGCTCGGTCACTTTCGGAATATCCTCGCCGCTCAGATCGTCGGGCGGGATAAACTTATACAAATTATCCTTTTTCGGCTCTGCTGGTTTCTCCGGCTCGGGCTCGATTATGGGTTCGGACTCGGGTATAGATTCCGGCTCGGATACCGGCTCCGGCTCTTTTTCTTCGGCCACGGCGCCGCTTTTCTGCCGTGACTCCACCCCGGTCTCATCGTCGCCGCTGTCAAGATATCTGCGCGCGATATCTTCCATTTCACTGCGCTGTGCCGCGGGTTCATCGTCCTCAACCGATGTGTAGTGCTCAAACATCTCCCTCATATCGGGCAGCGAAAACTCGCCGTCTTTTCTGTTTTTGTCAGACATACTCTTTCCTCCGATACAGGTTTACTTTATTTTCTCTTCCAGCATCAGGCGTGCAAGGTTAAGCGCCCTCGACGCCGTGACATATCTGTTATATTCACGGTCATTTTCATGACCGGTGACTATCTTTTCAACGACCGTGCGCTCGCCGTCCGTGACCGCCGCAAAGCTCAGTCCTCCGGGCAGAACGCCGTCGCCTCCCGGTCCTGCAAGACCGGTTGTGGATATCGCTATATCCGCGCCGCTCACGCGCTTTGCGCCGAGCGCCATCTCGCGCGCCGTCTGTTCGCTGACAGCGCCGTAAGTCTCAAGCGTCTTTGGCGAAACGCCGAGAAGCTTTGTTTTTATATCATTCGAATAGCTGACTATTCCGCACTCGAAAACCTCGGACGCGCCGGGGATATCAGTCAGCCTTTTGGGGATATATCCCGCCGTGCAGGATTCGGCAGTCGCTATCTTTTTGCCCTTTTCTTTGAGCAGCGCAACAACGCGCTCTTCAATGCTGTTCATGTCGGTGCCGTATACGACATCGCCGAGCCTGCGGCAGATTTCTTCAACTACAGGCGCGCACATTCTGTCCGCCTCGTCGGCGGTTCCTGCCTTCGCGGTTATTCTCAGCCGCACCTCACCGCTTTTTGCATACGGTGCGACGGTCGGGTTCTCTGCGTCGAACATATCATCTATCTCTTCGGCGACCGAGCTCTCGCCCATGCCGATTATATTGACCGTGTGCGAGACTATCGCGCCGTCGGAATATTTTTTCAGGAACCCGCGCACGCTCTCGTTGAACATCGGAACGAGCTCGCCGGGAGGACCCGGCAGGATAATAACGCACTTGCCGTTCTTTTCGAGCGCCGCGCCTGGTGCCGTGCCGTGGTTATTCTCAAACACGGTGCCGCCGACTGGCAGCATCGCCTGCTTGAGGTTGTTCTCGGGCATATTGCCGCCCTTTGATTTGAAATATGAGCGTATGCGCTCCGCCGTGTCTTCGTCCTCCCTGAGCTCGAAGCCCATGACCTCACAGCAGACCTCTTTTGTCAGATCGTCGTCCGTAGGACCGAGTCCGCCGGAAGTTATAACAATATCACTGCGCCCGAGAGCCGTTTTCAGCTCCTGCGCGAGGCGCTCGGGATTGTCCCCGACGGAGCTGCGGTGCATGACGGATATGCCCATCGCCGCAAGCTCTTTTGAGAGAAACTGCTCGTTGGTATTGAGGATATCGCCGAGCAGCAGCTCGGTTCCGACACAGAGAATTTCACACACTGCCATTGTTACTCACCTTTTGAAAAAGCTTTTATAACCGTAACTTTCGTGCCCTCGACTGCGCGCCTTATGGGCTCGTCCCATTCGGTGCCGCGCTCCGCCTTTTCAACTCCGGCTATCGTCGGATGGGTGCGCGGGTGCTTCGGGGTGAACACCGTGCAACAGTCCTCGTAGGGCTGGATGGATATATCAAATGTCTCAATCTTTCTCGATATCGCAATAACTTCGTCCTTGTCCATGCCGATGAGCGGACGGAACACGGGCATCGAGGTCACAGCGTCTGTGCAGGCTATTGCGGGCATGGTCTGGCTCGCGACCTGACCGACGCTCTCGCCTGTTATCAGCGCCTGGCAGCCCTCTTTTACCGCGATCTCCTGCGAGATGCGCATCATCATGCGGCGCATGATAAGCGTGAACACCTCTTCGGGGCAGTTATCTTTTATAAGCTCCTGAATCTCGGTAAACGGAACGACAAAGAGCATGATGCGTCCGCTATATTTTGCAACCTGGCGCAGGAGCGAATGGACTTTCTGCTCGGCGCGCTGGCTCGTATAGGGCGGAGAAGCGAAGTGAATAGCTATCAGCTCCACGCCGCGCTTTGCCATCATCCAGCCTGCAACGGGGCTGTCTATTCCGCCGGAGACGAGCAGAGCCGCCTTTCCCGCGGAGCCCGAGGGCATACCGCCCGCGCCTTTGAGCTGGTTGCCGTGTATAAACGCGCACTTGTCGCGCACCTCGACGTTTATTATAACATCGGGGTTATGAACATCGACTTTCAGATGATGAAATTTCGAGAGTATCTTTCCGCCGACCTCTCTGCATATCGCGGGAGAATTGAGCGGAAACTTCTTGTCCGCGCGCTTTGCCTCGACCTTGAAAGTCGATGCGGCGTTGAGCAGGGGAGCCGTATATTCAACACAGGTGTTGAGAATAACGTCCATATCCTTTTCGACTGCGGCGGCGCGCGAAAGTCCGGCTATGCCGAAGACCTTGAGAAGTCTTTCGGTCGCTTCGTCGAGATCGGCATCCTCGGGTCCTTCGACTATTATCGTCGACTGCGCGGGGGTACAGGTAAATTTGCCGAGCGACGCGAGTCTGCGGCGGATATTCGCCATGAGCATATCTTCAAAAGTGCGCCTGTTGAGTCCCTTGAGTGCAAGCTCACCGTTTTTGATGAGAATAACTTCCTTCATATTGTGATTCCTTTTTTATTTATTTTACTTATTTTTTCTTATTGTTTTCTGCCCCTCGGCAATGCCGTCAATGAGCATATCTATCTCTTCTTTTGTGGTAAAACGCGAGAAACTGATTCTGAGCGGGCTCTTTCTAACTTCGTCGCTCAGCCCCATATTTTTGAGCACCGAACTCTGATGTCCCTTTGAGCACGCCGAGCCGCTTGAGACATAGACGCCGCGCGAAGAGAGGAAGTTGAGCATCGGCTCGGAGTTTATGCCGAGCACCGAAATATTGGTCACATACGGCAGCGCATCATCGGGCGAGTTTATAACGACTCCGCCGAGAGCCAAAAGTCTGTCCCGCATATAATCGCGAAGCTCCGTAACTTCTTTGAGCTCAGCCGCAAGATTCGGCAGAGCCGCAGCCGCCGCGCCGAAGCCCGCTATCGCAGGCATTGGCTGAGTGCCGGGGCGCAGTTTTTCCTCCTGCGAGCCGCCGAAAACTATCGGCGACAGGCGCACGCCCTTTTTGACATAGAGCGCGCCGACGCCCTTGGGTCCGTGTATCTTGTGGGAGCTGACCGTCATCAGGTCAACGCCCATAGCTGCGGGCTTGAGCGGCAGTTTGCCGAAAGCCTGCACCGCGTCGCAATGAACAAGTGCGGGCGACTTCGCGCGCGTTACCGCGGTTCTCGCCGCTTCGACCGGCTGAATAGTGCCCGTCTCGTTGTTGACCGCCATGATGCTCACAAGTATCGTGTCAGGAGTCACGGCTTCAAAAAGCTCGCGCTCTCTGATGCGACCGTTTTTGTCAACGCCGAGGCGTATAACTTCAAAGCCCTCGTTTTCGAGATGCTTGACCGTCTCATCTATACTCGGATGCTCGACGCTCGTCGTCACTATCCGTCTGCCGCGCCGGCGCATGGCATGAGCCGCGCCCTGAACGGCAAGATTGTTGCTCTCCGTTCCGCCGGAGGTGAAATACACCTCGTCATCCCGGCAGAAGAGCCTGCGCGCCACATTAGAGCGCGCGTTTTCGAGCATTTCGTCCGCCTCTATCCCCTTTTGATGCAGGGACGATGGGTTGCCCCAAAGCTCCGTCACAGCGGTTTTCATCGCTTCAACAGCTTCACTGCACACGGGGGTCGTGGCGCTGTTGTCAAGATACGCCGTCATAAGAAAAATCACTCCAAACCGCACGATTCCCAATTATACTTATATATTCTATATTATACAACATAATCACCGGACTTGCAATATATTTGAGCGGATTGCGGCGATACTGCGCGCGGCAAGTTTTTTCCTGTCTGCGCATAAAACGCCCGCCCGCTACATTATATGATATAAAGTGCAACAAGGACAGCAAATAAAGATTGACAAAAATATGCAATTTGCTATAATTAAACTGCAAATGAAACCCATTACATAAAGGAGAGTTGACATTGACAAAGCGAACAAAATCGTGGGTCGCCCTGCTGCTTTTCATCGCAGTGTTCGGCGCTCTGCTCGTGACCGCAACGTTCACTGACCTCCAGGTCAGCAACATCCTCACGGCAAAGACGCTCGCCGCCCACACCTACTACACAAACGAGACCGTATACGGCGTTGTGCTCGAGGCCGTCGGCTCGTCGCCCGTCTATCTCATGCTCGCGTTCAGCTTCCAGATACTTTTCTGGCAGGTCATGCGCAAGATGAAAAAGCATCCGTGGAAAGAGATCCTCGCGATACTTCTGCTCGTCGCGGGCACAATAGCCTATTTCGTACTGTTTGACGATGCCGTCAAATATGCGCTTCAGCATATCGGACCCGAAGCCGAGGCGTTCAAGGGCGCAGGCTTCCTCAAGGGAATCTCGCTGTTCTTCGCGGGTCTTATGACCTTCTTTGCGACATTTGCCATTAGAAACTATTCCGAGGAATCGGTCAACAAGATGGTTATGTTCGCAGTCGCGGTGCTCTGCGTCGCCGCGCTTTCAAATGGTCTTGTCGCCGCTGTCAAAGGCCCAGTCGGCCGTATGCGTTACCGCGCAATGAACTGCGAGGGCGGCCAGTCGATCGGCGGATTTGATAACTTCACCCGCTGGTATGTCGCCAACGGTCAGCACCTCACCAAGGACGAGATGAGAGCACTCTTCGGCACGACCGACGCCCTTAAATCATTCCCGAGCGGACACACCTGCTCCGCCGGCATGGTCTACTGCCTGCTTATGCTTCTCGATGTTTTCAACGTCAAGAGCAAGGGCAAGAGAGCCATCAGCTGGATCGCCGCCATCACCTACACCGGCATGGTCGCAGTCAGCCGCATAATCGTCGGCGCGCACTTCTTCAGCGATGTCCTCATGGGCGGCACGATAGCCTTCGTGAGCATGATAATCTTCAGAGAGATATTCATCTGCAAGGGCTCGAATATCAAAGCGATGTTTGGCAAGGAATAAAATCAAGATAGTCAAGCACCCCGCAGGCTCAGGTCTGCGGGGTGTTTTTATGGGCAACAAAAAGCACGGTGCATCTTTTTGACACACCGTGCTTTTGTTTTTTATCAGTCTTCGCTGTTCTGCTTAGCGATGGGCTCGATCCTGCCGTATCTCGAAGCGGAAGCCGCATCGGATCTGGGCGGACGGGAGGGAGCTGCGGGACGGTCGCTGCGCGGGCGGTCATTTCTGCCTCTGCCGCCTCTGTCGCGGTTCTGATATCCGCCGCGTCCGTTTCCACGGGGCGGTCTGGAGCCGCCGTTGAGGGGCTTCACGCCCTCTTCGAGAGTGATAACGACCTTGCGGTCATTCTCGGAGCCGACGGAGTGGGAGGTCACGCCCTCAACATCCTGGAGAGCCGTGTGAATAATGCGTCTCTCATAGGGGTTCAT
>JBNMIN010000122.1:0-5780 GCA_050873305.1 Oscillospiraceae bacterium | reverse complement strand
GTATGCGGCTTTGTCGAGCGGCAGATCGCCGACAAATTTGCCCGTCTGCCCGTTCATCGCGAAAGTATACTGCTTGCCCTGATAAGTGGTGTTGAGCAGCCACACGGGATAGAGCGCATATTTTGCGGCACTGTGGCTGAGGCTGACGGAGCTATCGCCCTGACTTACGGTATCATAGCCTGTGACGGTATCCCTGAACAGCTCTTCGATGCTGCTCTTGACGCGCTCGTTGACTCTGCCGATGCTCTGCTCGGCGGTCACATCGTATTTATCGGCGAAATATCCGGCGAGATATGCCGTCTGGAAATCCACCGCTTCGGAAAGATCATACGGCTCGATCGACTCCATGAGATCATCCGCCATCTTCTGCGAGCCGTCAACCGGGATAGCCGCAAAGTCGGTGTAGCCGCTTCTGTAGGCTCTATAATACTTCGTCTCGGTATAGTTATAGTCGCTGTCGCTCCATGTTCTGACCGTCTCGGCATCATATGTAACCGACGCGTCGGCATGGGCATCGAAGAGCCAGAACGGGACATATATACCCTTTATCTCGTCAATATGATTCTCGTCTTTAAAAGTCTTGGGGAGCAGACGCTTGCCGCTGATATGCTTTTTAAACGCCGCCTTTGCGTCATTCTTGTCGAGCTTGAAGGGAATGACAAGATCGGGCTTGAGCATACCCGAGAACTGCTCCATCATAACCACGGGATTGCCGCAGAACGGGCAGGCGGTAGCGGCGGTTGTAGCATCGCCGACTATCTCGCCGCCGCAGGATTGGCAGACATAGGAGCGCAGCCCGCTCTCCTCGTTCTCGGTCCACTCGTTTCCGACTTGAGTCTGCTGCTCATCGTCGGAAACTGATTCTTTGTCAAGCCCGGCGTCGATGCTCTTGAGCTCCTCCATGGTATATTCGGAATCGCAATAGGGGCACTTAACTTTTTGCAATTTGCTGTCGAACTCAAGCGCGCCGCCGCATGCGGGGCACTTGTATTCCTGCAAAACAGCCACTGTATCATCTCCTATATGAATCTGGCGAGGTGTCTGTATTATTTGATATCGTTATCGTCAAAGATATCGCCGCACTCGGGGCAGAACTTCGGCGGGTGCGCCGGATCCTCGGGCTCCCAGCCGCACTTGTCGCAGCGATAGAGCGGAGCGCCCGCGGGCTTCTTTGCGCCGCAGTTCGAGCAGAATTTGCCCTTGTTGACAGCGCCGCAGGAGCAAACCCAACCCTCGGTATCCGCGGGCTTGGGTGCGCCGCACTCTGAGCAGAACTTGCCGGTGTTTGTGGCGCCGCAGGAGCATTTCCAGCCGTCTGCCGCAGGTTTAGCCGCCTGCTGAGCGGATGCCTGCTGCGCTGCCGCCTGCTGAGCCTGCTGCTGTTGACCCATAGCGAAGAGATCCTGGGCGTTCATTCCGTTGCCTGCGTTCATCGCCATGCCCATGCCCATGAAGCCGGTCATTGCGCCCGCCTGGTTGCCTGCCGCGGTCTTCATCGCGTCCGCCTGAGCGCCGACGAGGGTCGCCGCCGCCATGGTGGGATCACGCATAATTGCGGAACGCTGAGCCTGCTTGATGAGCTCTGCATCCTCTTCGGGAAGAGTGACGGAGCCGAGAGCTATTGTGACGACCTTGAGTCCGCGAAGCTCGCCCCACTTTGCGGAGAGGGCGGCATTCATCGCGTCTTCAAGCTCGGTGTTATGAGCGACTATCTGATTGGGACGAAGCTCGAGCTCGGAGAGACGGGCAAACGCGGGCTGAAGCGCGCTGATGAACTCGGTCTTGAGCTGGCTGTCTATCTCGTCGCGGGTATAATCCTGCTCGACATTGCCGCAGACATTGGCATAGAAGAGCATGGGATCGTCAATTTTATAGGAATAGAGACCAGAGCAGCGGACGGCGACATCGATATCAAGACCTATCTTTGAATCGACAACGCGGAAAGGAATGGGGTTCGGAGTACCGAACTTGTTATCCATTATCTCCTTGGTGTTGAAATAATAGACGCGCTGATCCTTTGCGGTATCGCCGCCGAAGGTGAAACGCTTGCCGATGGTCTGGAAGGTCTTAGTGATGCTGTCGCCGAGAGGACCGGAGAAAATCGAAGGCTCGGTCGAGCTGTCATATGTATACTCGCCCGGTATCGCGCAGAGCTCAACGACCTTGCCCTGCTCGACTATCATCATGCACTGTCCGTCCGCAATAGCGATTCCGGAGCCGCTGGTGATGATATTATCGCTCGCCTTTGTGTTCGACGATCTGCTGCCGATGCGCTTGTGTCCCTTTGTGACAAGCAGCTCTTTCGGCATAGCCTCGCAATAGAAAAATTCTTTCCACTGATCGGCAAGAACGCCGCCGACCGCACCGGTACCGGCTTTAATAAGTCCCATAGATAAAACTCCTTTGCAATGTTTATTACTTTATGGGGTAACTCCCCTTTTTAACGGTTTACATTTTCATTATATTATACGCCGCCGTTTATTTCAACAAAAAAGTGCTGTTCTCGGTCAGTGCCGCAAAAATAGGACAATATGCAGATATGAGTGCATAATCTATCGGCTGATACGGAAAATTCTCTTGATTTTCCGCTCGGAATCGTGTATAATACATCCATTCCGAATACCCGCCGGTGTGATGGAATTGGCAGACGTGCCGGACTCAAAATCCGGTGGTGGTGACACCGTACCGGTTCGACCCCGGTCACCGGCACCAAAAGTCCATCGTAATTTTGATAGAATTACGGTGGACTTTTTATTTTAACAAATTGGAATTTGAAGAGGTACTGAACAATGGCACGAGCAAGGTATCAGGTCTTGGTCATTCCATATTGCATAGAGGACAGCAGCGTACAATTCTGTTTATTCCGAAGGAGCGATATGGGTATTTGGCAATTCATAGCAGGCGGAGGAGAAGAGAAGGATATTTCAATCATTGAGTCGGCAAAAAGGGAAGCCTTTGAAGAAGCCGGGATTTCTAAGACATGTAACTTTTCCAAGCTCGACACCTGCTGCAGCATACCCTCCAACTGTTTTAAGAACGCAGAAACAATATGGGGTAAAGAATGTCTCGTCATTCCGGAGTACGCATTTGCGGTGAGAGTAGCGGACACTTTTTTGCAGCTGTCTCATGAACATACAGAATATAAATGGCTGACTTATTCGGAAGCCCAAACGGGTACTTCGATACGACAGCAATAAGACTGCTCTGTGGGAACTGAACCGGCGCATTGCACTTGGAATGTTGAAATAGACAACTTCCATTTTGCCGCAATATTTCAGGTAAAAATACCGTTTCAAAATGGTACCGCACTCCCCTTGTACGATTTCTATCAGGATTATAGTTCTTTACCAAAAAGACCCTGTTCATTTGAACGGGGTCTTTTGATTTTACAATAGCAAAATACCCGCCCGCGTGCGAGAATGCGGACGGGTAAATTTTATTTTACAGCTTCCACGCGTTCGAGCGGGTCTGGAGAGCCGTCATGCGGGCATAGACGCCGTTTTTGTTTATCAGCTCTTCGGGTCTGCCGCTTTCAGCGACGACGCCGTCCTTTTTGTGTATATTCAGGCGATTTTCTCAGCCTTATTGTCAGCTGCATCCGCATTCCATTCAGCAAACTCCCATTGCCATCCCTCACTTTCGTAAAAGGCAAGAATGGCGGGCAACCACTTGAGAACTGCAATCTGAGCTGTAGCGCAGTTGCTTACGGCAGCCATTTCATTCTCGTCATCATCCGATTTCATACCTGATTCTCCGAGAGCTTACGCTGTTCCCGAGCTATTCGGCCACAGTCGGGCTTGTGTAGGTGTGAAATACAGGGATTAAGTTTGAAATATCGGGATTTATGATTGATATTTCGGGATTTTATGCTATAATAAGATGTGTTTTAGCACTTACTCGCAGGTTGAGAGAAAGGAATGATACGATGGCTGTAAGCTATAAGAAGTTGTGGCACATTCTGCTTGATCGAGATATGAAGAAAAGAGATTTGCAGGAAGCCGCAGGGCTCACAAAATACGCAATAAATAAGCTCAGTCGTGATGAAAATGTAAGCACTGAAGTGCTGGGGAAAATCTGTTCAGCTTTGAATTGCACGACCGATGACATTATGGAGTTTGTTCCCGACGAGAAGTGAGTCCGTTTTATGGGACACTAATTGTTGTATCATAACAGCGGGGTAGTATATCGCCCTTAGAAAAAGAAAAAGGATGGGTTCACAGGATGAATAAGCAACAGCTTGCTCAGAAAATATGGGCTTCCGCAAACCAAATGCGTTCCAAAATCGAAGCGAACGAATATAAGGATTACATACTTGGCTTTATCTTTTACAAGTATCTATCCGATAAAGAAGTCAAATTCTTGAAGGAAAATGACTATGACGAAGAACTGCTTAAAACCGTATCAGAAGAAGATGATGAAACGGTTAAGTGGGTTCAAGAGAATATCGGCTACTTTATAGCCTATAAAGACCTCTTTTCTACTTGGCTCACTATGGGCAAGGACTTTGATGTTTCAAATGTCCGTGATGCACTCTCTGCGTTCAGCCGGTTGATTTCCAACACGCACAGGAAGGTGTTTGATAAAGTATTTGACACCCTGCAAACAGGTCTTTCCAAACTTGGCGATAGCTCCGGTTCACAAACGAAAGCAATCAGTGGGCTCCTGACGCTGATAAAGGATATTCCTATGGATGGAAAGCAGGACTATGATGTTCTCGGCTTCATATACGAATATCTTATCAGCAACTTTGCGGCAAATGCCGGAAAAAAAGCAGGTGAGTTCTACACCCCGCACGAGGTATCCCTGCTGATGTCTGAAATCGTTGCAAGCCACTTGAGGGGCAAAAGTGAAATCAAAATTTACGACCCGACAAGCGGTTCGGGATCGTTGCTTATCAATATCGGTCAGAGCGTTGCCAAGTATATGACCGATGACAACAACATAAAATACTTCGCTCAGGAATTGAAGGAGAACACCTACAACCTGACCCGAATGAATTTGGTTATGCGTGGCATCAAACCGGATAATATTGTCACTCGTAACGGCGATACTCTTGAGGAAGATTGGCCGTACTTTGACGAAAATGATCCGGTGAATACCTATAATCCGCTCTATGTGGATGCAGTCGTGTCCAATCCGCCGTATTCGCAGACTTGGGACCCGTCCAATAAAGAGGGAGATCCTCGTTATGCTCGCTTTGGACTTGCTCCCAAAGGAAAAGCCGACTACGCTTTCCTGCTTCACGATCTGTTTCATATCAAGCCGGACGGCATAATGACAATCGTTCTTCCCCACGGCGTACTGTTCCGTGGCGGCGAGGAAGGTGAAATCAGAAAGAACCTGATTGAGAATAACAATATTGATGCCATTATCGGACTGCCTGCAAATATCTTCTTCGGAACAGGAATCCCCACCATTATTATGGTGCTGCGCCAAAAGCGTGAGAACACCGATGTTCTTATCATTGATGCTTCCAAGGGATTTATCAAAGAGGGTAAAAATAACAAGCTCCGTGCGTCTGATATTAAACGCATAGCAGATACCTTTATCAAGCGAGAAAGCGTTCCGAAGTTTTCACGAGTCGTCAGCCGTGAAGAAATTCGCAGCAATGATTATAACTTGAACATTCCTCGCTATGTTGATTCTTCCGAAGCTGCCGAGCATTGGGATGTCTATGCGTCTATGTTTGGTGGTATCCCGACGGCAGAAATTGACGAGATGAACGAATTTTGGACGGCGTTCCCGGCGCTGAAAAAGGCTTTGTTTACAGAGAGTAGCAT
>JBNMIN010000121.1:0-5824 GCA_050873305.1 Oscillospiraceae bacterium | reverse complement strand
GAATACACGAAAGAAGAAGTCAGCCCTGACATTATCGGCGCGATGCTGGCTGAATATATGACGGAGCGCGGCGGTAAAAAATATGAGCTCAGCGAAAGCGATATAAAAGCTATTGAGAAGCTCCGGGACAGCAAATATTCGACCGACGAATGGAACTGCGGCGCCGAGCAGCTCCAAAAATCCGGGCGAGCCCGTCTTGGCTGCGGAACGGTTTATGTAAAAAAGAAAACCGCCTGCGGGCGGATAGAAAATATACGCATTTTCGGCGATTTCATGAACACCGGAGATATTTCAAAGCTCGAAGCGCGGCTTCGCGGGACGGAGCTTCGGCGCGAAGAAATAATATCGTCGCTCGAAGAAGCCCGGGTGGAAAAATATATTCCGAATTTGACCGCAGACGAGCTTGCGGACATCATAATGAAAAGCGAGTGATACACATGGAGAGACTCAAAAGGGCTGCTGCCATACATGATATTTCGGGCTTCGGCAAATGCTCGCTGACCGTTGCCCTGCCGATAATCTCAGCCATGGGCATTGAGGTTTCGGTCATACCGACCGCCGTGCTCTCGACGCACACGGGCGGGTTCACGGGCTTCACCTACCGCGACCTCACGGGCGACATGCGCCCGATCGCGGAGCACTGGAAGAGCCTCGGAATAAAATTCGACGCGATATACAGCGGCTTTCTCGGCTCGGTCGAGCAGATAGACATAGTGACCGATTTTATAGACGATTTCAAAGAGAAAGACACGGTCGTGCTCGTCGACCCCGCGATGGCGGACGGCGGGAAGATGTACACGGTGTTCGACATGGACTTCGCAAAGCAGATGACACGCCTTTGCGCCAAGGCGGACATAATCGTTCCGAACTTCACTGAGGCGGCGTTCATGCTCGGCGAGGAATACCGCCCCGCCCCCTACTCGAAAGAATATGTTGAGTCGACGCTTCGCAGGCTCTCTTGTCTCGGACCGTCAAAGGTGGTTCTGACGGGAGTTGCATTCGACGGCAGACAGGTCGGCTCGGCATCATACGACCGCTCGACAGATGAGATAAGCTACGCCCTTTCGGACACGGTGGACGGATATTTTCACGGCACGGGCGATGTGTTCGCAAGCGCGTTGCTCGGCGCATACATGAATGGACTGAGCCTCGCCGAGAGCGCGAGGATAGCCGTTGACTACACCCACGGTTGCATCGTGAGAACGAAAGAGGCGGGCACGGATCTTCGCTACGGCGTTGACTTTGAGCACGGAATACCCGATCTGCTCCGGCAGACGGGGATAATATAAATAAAGAAAAGGCAAAGAGGAGAGGAAGAAATGAGCTACGCAGACGAGGTATTTATCGCCAACTGCAAGGATATACTCGAAAACGGCACATGGGACACGGACTACAACGTTCGCCCGCACTGGGAGGACGGCACGAGCGCGCACACGATAAAGAAATTCGGCATCGTCAACCGCTATGACCTTTCAAAGGAGTTCCCGGCGATGACGCTCAGAAAGACTTTTATCAAGAGCGCAACGGACGAGCTGCTCTGGATATGGCAGAAGAAATCGAACAATGTCAACGACTTCAAGGGTCACGTCTGGGACGCTTGGGCTAACGAGGACGGCAGCATCGGCAAGGCATACGGCTACCAGCTCGGGGTCAAGCACCACTATCCCGAGGGCGATTTCGACCAGGTTGACAGGGTTCTCTATGACCTCAAGCACAACCCGCTCAGCCGCCGCATACTGACAAATATATATGTCCACGCAGACCTGAGCGAGATGAACCTCTATCCCTGCGCCTACAGCATGACCTTCAATGTCACGGGCAAGAAGCTCAACGCGATACTCAACCAGCGCTCGCAGGATATGCTCACGGCAAACAGCTGGAACGTCTGCCAATACGCGACGCTCGTTCACATGATAGCGCAGGTCTCGGGACTTGAGCCGGGCGAGTTTGTTCATGTCATTGCCGACGCGCATATCTACGACAAGCACATTCCGATAGTCGAAGAGCTGATAAAGCGCGAGCCCTACGACGCGCCGAAGTTCGTCCTCGACAAGTCGATAACAGATTTCTACAAGTTCACGCCCGACAGCGTGCATTTTGAGGACTACAAATATCACGAGTTCACCGAGAAGATACCCGTTGCGATATAAGGAGCGAAGATGAAAGCAATAGTTTGCGCCGACATAAACTGGGGCATCGGCAAGGGCACGGGAATGCTCTTCCATATCCCCGCCGACCTCAAGTTTTTCAAAGAAAAGACCATGGGCAGCACCGTTATCATGGGACGCACGACATTTCTCTCCCTGCCGGGGCAGAAGGCTCTGCCGGGCAGGAAGAATATAGTGCTGACGCGAGACGAAAATTGGAGCGCCGATAATGTCACGGTGTGCCACGGCATTGACGAGCTCGCGGGCATTATTGAAAATGGCAAAAATGTATTCCTCATGGGCGGAGAGGCGGTCTACAACGAGCTGATTGACTCATGCGATGAGGCGTATGTAACGCGCGTGAATGCGGACGGAAAGGCGGAGAAGTTCTTCCCCGATCTCGACCGCCGCGAAGGCTGGAAGCTCGCCGAGCGCTCCGCCGCGCAGGAGAGCAACGGATACGTTTTCACATTCGACAGATATGTAAAAGAATAACTTCAAGCGGGCGCACAAATAAAGTGCGCTTGCTTATTTTTTATCCCCGAAGAAGCGTATCGGGCGGCACGGATTACCGACCGCCACGCAATTCGCGGGTATCGAGCGGTTCACCACGCTCCCAGCGCCGATAACGCTGTTTTTGCCGATAGTAACACCCGGCAGGATTATTGCGCCGCCGCCTATCCACACGCCGTCCTCGACGGTTATCGGCTCGGCATATGTTCTGAACCATGCAGTCCCCGGCTCTTTGCTCTCGGAGATGATTCTGTCCTCGGGTTCCGGAGTATGAGTAGCGGTATAGAACTGGACATTTGAAGCTATCATGACCTGATTGCCGACGGTTATTCTTGCGTTGTCGACAAAGGTGCAGTTGATATTGATTATAACATTGTCGCCGAGGAAGATATTCTTTCCGTAGTCGCAGTGAAACGGCGTGTCTATGGCGACATTCACTCCCATTCCGCCGAGCAATTCGCCGAGTATTTCACTCCTGCGTGCCCTGTTCTCATACGGGGTAAAATAATATTCGCGGGTCAGGTCGCGCGCACGGGCTATGGTTTTTATCATCTCTTCGGTCGGCTTATCGACTGCAAATCTTTCTTCTGACATTGCTTTTTCCTCCAAATCAAAAAATCCCGGATAATTTTCATATCCGGGATAATTTTATCATTCAGTTTTCTTTGGCGATATCGGAGGACGGACAGATTTTACTGTTATCCTGCCGAAATCGGCGATACTGCACAGGAGTTGCGCCGAAGTTTTCGCGAAACGCCTTGCCGAAGGCACTGGCGCCGGAGAAACCGCAGGAGAGCGCGATGTTTGTGATGCTGTCCCCGCTCTCCGCAAGGATACGACGCGCCGCATTCAGTCGATAATCCCGCAGATATTCGAGCGGAGTCATATGCACAAACCGATTGAAGAGTCGGTAACACTCCCGCTCGCTGACGAACGCGCAGGCGGCGATCATCGGCACTGTTATCTTCTCGCCGAAATGCTCGTGAATAAACGCGAGCATCGTTTTCATCTTGCCGTCGCCCGCTGTCCTGCGTTCGCAGTCCGGCTCCGGCAAAGAGAGAATATCAAGCCATATGTCCGACAGTATTTCGCGCAGGCGGAGTTCATAGCCCGGCTCGGCGGCATCAGCCCGAAAAGAAGCTCTGAGCTTTTGCAATATTCTGTCCCCCGCCGGGTCGCCGGGAGTAAATTTCAGTATCTCAACGCGCGGCGAATTAACAAGGGGCGAAATATAGAGCCTGTCTATCCTGCTGCCTGCATAGCCGCCCAGAAACGACGGCTCGAAAATATGCAGCAGCTGAACGGTATCGCCGCATCCCGCTATCGGATTCGACATATGCAAAACTCCGGAGTTCACAAATCCGCCCGTCCCCTCTTCAAAGACGGTTTTGCCGCCGGGCGTGCTGTATTCGGCGGAGCCTTTTTCCATATAGAACAGCTCGACCGCTCTGTGCCAATGCCATGGGACTGAATATCTGTCGAGAAAAGCCCGCGATGCCGTATATGGAAAATCAGGCGAAAAATCGGGCAGCAGTTCCTCTTTGCTGTTCTCTTTGAGTTTGATATCGGTTATCTGACGCATAGTTTATTCGACCGCTTCGAGCTCCGGCTCGCTTTCTTCCATATCGCCCGCGAGACCTAATTTCTGTTCGAGCTTCGACTTTTTCTTATATGTCTCGTTCCACTCCTGCTGAGTGAACTCATAGCCGTAGGCGAGGAAGAGATCCTCGCCGCGCTTCTCCTGCTTTGAATAGCGCGCTTTCTTGAGCAGGACTACAATCCCCACGCCGAGCAGCGAGCCGACGAGCGCCGCCGCGAACGAGAGCAAAATGACCTTCGCTCCCCCGCCGGCATAGAGCGGAGGCAGCAGCCCCGCAAAGGCGTCGTATTTATCGGTGACGACGATTGTGGACGTGCGGAGAAGTCCGTATTTTTGAGCATAATCGGTCAAGAATGACTCGTTGCAGATGCCGAACGCTGCGGCGAGGACACCTGTGAGCGTAGTGCCGCCGATGAGTGCGAAAGGCGTTGTCTGCGGCTCTCTGACGCAATAGACCATCGGTGACATCGCCATGAGTCTGACATTCTGGAACACCTCGTTGATAAAGCCCGTATTGAGCAGGTTTTCATCATAGACGACCATCGGCCAGGACTTGAACTTTTTGCCGACGAAGAGATAGATCATGCATATCCACGACGGGGTTATCATCGCCGCGGAGAACACGGTGAGCAGTCTTGCGCTCTCCATTGAACCCGCCAGCACACCCTTGAATATCTCATCGAACACCGCGAGCGAGAGCGGACCGCCGACATCGAAGCCGAGCGCGAAGCCTATCACGGCGCCTTTGAGAATGATATTGGCGGAGGATGCGACTATTCCGGCAAGCTTATGTGCGAGCAGGGTCATCGGCAGAGCGTAGGCATAGTTCATAACGAAGAACACCGCGAACGCAGAGAGCCCGATAACAACGAGCGAATCGCCGAGCAGGGTCATATTTTTAAGCTGCGGGCGAAATGTGCATATCAGCTCCTCGCGCTTTGCTTCGTCTTTTATTTTTGAATGGGCAAGCTTCAACAGCAGACCGAACGCCCATTCTATAACGACGACGCAGACCTTGTGCAGGAAAGTCACGCACACGGTGCTCAGCAGAGCTATCACATAATAGCCCATGAAGCCTATTACGGACGAGCCGCCCACTGTTTCAACGCCTGCGACCTGGGTGCAGAAGAGACCGAAATACACTGCGAGAACGCCCGAGACGAGAGCGGAGAAAAATCCGCCCGCGTAATACGCCATGCATATTGACATGCCTATGCCGAAAAGCTGGACGGACATATACGAGACCCAATAGAGCCCGTCGAGCAGAGACGGAAAAACTTTTCCGAGAATAAGTATTATGAACGCGAATATCGCGGCGAAGAGCATGAACGGGAACAGCGCGGTCGAGGTCTTGACCGCGGCGCGCCTGAGCTGATATTTTTCAAACAGCGGCGCTTTCAGATACTCCCCCGCGCTTTTATACGGATTTTCTGTGTTATACATCTTTACCCTCCTGCTTGTTTTTTCTAATAATAGCATTATACTAGCAATATTGCAACATATTTACTAGTTTTATCGCATCTTTTTGTATATTTTTTTTAAAATTTCTTGCAATCTGCACAAT
>JBNMIN010000120.1:0-5834 GCA_050873305.1 Oscillospiraceae bacterium | reverse complement strand
CTTGATGAAGCCGACTATTCCGTCATATCCGGCGGTCATGAAGCAGGCGGCGATAATAAACAGGAGCACGCCGACCAAGATACTCGGGATCTGCTTCGCGGTTGACCAGACGCCGCTGAGCGGAGTCTTGAGAACGGACAGGAGATTAATATTGGAGTTCTGCTCGCCGCCCTGCGCGCGCTGAGCCGCACGCTCTTCCGAGGAGAGCAGGAGCTTGTCCGAGAACGATTTTATCGCGTCCTCGGCCGAGCTTTGGAGTCCGTCCGGCAGACGCTCGGCGAAGCGATGGAGCGAAGCCTCCCAGCTCTTGACATACTCCGGCAACTTCTTGAGCCACTCGGTGAGTGTCGAGGCGAGTCCCTTGACCTCGGACACGACCCTCGCGCCGGTCAGGGCAACTATTGCTATCAGCAGCGCGATTATCAGCAGCACCGCGATAACCGAAACAATGCCCTTTTTGATATGGGTTTTCTTAGATAGAAAGTTGGTCGGGCGCTGGAGCGCGGCGGCGACCAAGAACGCGAACACGAACGGAGCGACTGTCCAGAAAGCATATTTCATGAACAGGTAGAATGCGCCGAGCACGAGCGCGATATATGCGACATTGATAAGTACGGCTCTTCTCTTTTCCACAGTGGCAGGGGACATTTTTTGCACCTCTTCTTTCAACCGTTTTTCTTCCTGCGTCCAATGACAAAACAGCATAATTTATTATATATATTATACTATTTTATCTTAAAACTCAATGAGTTTGAAAAATACTTCATAAAAATGTAAGAAAGTTTTCCTTTTGGTCTTTATCGCCGGGGCTGTTTGTGATAAAATAATAAAAATCAATGACAGTGGGGAGACAGTTATCATGTATATAGCGATAATGGGCTACGGCGTTGTCGGAAGCGGCGTCGCCGAAGTCATCAACAAAAATCATGACAGCATCGTGCGCAAGAGCACGCAGTCGGAGCTTGAGATAAAATATATTCTCGACCGCAAGGATTTCCCGGGCGACCCGAACGAGAAGCTTTTTATAAAAGATTTTGACATCATTCTCAACGACCCCGAGGTAAAGGTCGTTGTCGAGACGATGGGCGGACTTCATCCCGCGTATGAGTTCGTCTCCGCCTGCCTCAAGGCGGGCAAGAGCGTGGTGACCTCGAACAAGGAGCTCGTCGCGGCGAAGGGCTGCGAGCTGCTCGGATACGCCGCGGAGCACAATGTGAACTTCCTCTTTGAAGCGTCGGTCGGCGGCGGAATCCCGATAATCAGACCGATAAGCCAGTGCCTCGCCGCAAACGAGATAAACGAATTTGCGGGCATTCTCAACGGCACAACTAATTTTATTCTCACCCGCATGATAAACGACGGCATGTCGTTTGAAGATGCGCTCAAGCTCGCGCAGGACAACGGTTATGCCGAGCGCGACCCCTCGGCGGACATTCTCGGCTTTGACGCCTGCCGCAAGGTATGCATCCTCGCGTCCCTGTGCTTCGGCAAGCATGTCTATCCCGACCAGGTTCACACCGAGGGCATAACCGAGATAACACTCGAAGATGTTGAATACGCCAAGGACTGGGGCGGAGTCATAAAGCTCCTCGGCAGAGCGCGCAAGAGCGAGGACGGCAAACACATCTATGCGATAGTCAGCCCCGCATTTGTCGATCATCACAGCCAGCTCGCGAGCGTTGACGATGTTTTCAACGCGATTCTCGTGCGCGGCGATGCGATAGGCGATGTCGTATTCTACGGCAGAGGCGCGGGCAAGCTGCCCACCGCGAGCGCGGTTGTCGGCGACGTCATCGACTGCGCACGCCACGAGAACAAGCAGAAGTTCTTCGGCTGGGCGGACAGCGAAGAGGGCTATGTCTCCGACTATCTCGACATGCCCACGGCGCTCTACGTCAGGGCGCGCGCTCAGCAGAAGCAGCAGGTCATTTCCTCGGCGGAGAAGACTTTCGGCGAGATAAAGCTCCTCAAGCGCGCCGGCGCACCCGAGGACGAGTTCGCCTTTGTCACCCCCGTCGCCTCGGAGCGCGAGCTGCGCACGAAGCTTGAGACTCTTCTCGGCGCCGAAATCATCTCGACGATAAGAGTTACGGATTATTGATAGTTTTTCAAGAGGGACTGCCGTTTGGCAGTCCCGTTTTAATTTTGCGGGAGTGATTGCGGAGTATAAGGCGTTGCTTTATAAAAGTATTAATCCGATATTGAGTATGCAATTCTAAGTCAACACAAAAAATCAGTCTGCGCTGTGCCTCAATCCCTCAGTCTCGGCTTCGCCGAGCCAGCTCCCTTTACACAAGGGAGCCGAAACAAATTTTAATATTGTGATTAAAGTCAAAATTGCAATAAGCCTTGCAGAAGTGATTCCGACTCCGCTGTTTTTCAACAAAACCGCGCCGTACGCCGCGCTGCGGGGAAAATATTTGTCTTTATCTGTCTTTTTAAAAAGAATTATTCCTAATTTGAAATCAAACCCGTTCAATCTGCGATATAATTACAAAATAACCCACATGAAACGGAGGCTTGCCCATGGCTACCTGGGAAGAACTCAGGCAGGAGTGCCTGAACTGCCGCAAATGCGGCCTGTGCCAGACGCGCACGAATGTTGTTTTCGGCGTCGGAAAAGAGGACGCGGAGGTCATGTTCATCGGCGAAGGACCCGGTCAGCAGGAGGATCTCAAAGGCGAGCCATTCGTCGGGCGCAGCGGTCAGCTGCTCGACAAATTAATGGCGACCGTTGACCTATTCAGGGACAAGAATATCTATATCGCGAACACCGTCAAGTGCCGCCCGCCGCAGAACCGCGATCCCCTGCCCGAGGAGCAGGAGGCGTGCTCCGCATGGCTCGACAGTCAGATAGCTCTGATGCGCCCGAAGATAATCGTCTGCGTCGGCAGGATATCCGCGCAGAGATATATCTCAAAGGATTTTCGCGTCACAAAAGAACACGGGCTTTTCTATGACCGCAACGGTATACTCTATATGGGCACTTTCCATCCGGCGGCGCTGCTCCGCAATCCCAACCAGAAGCCCGCGGCGTTCGAGGATTTTATCGCCCTGCGCGACAAGATAAACGAAATCTGCGACCACACCTATTGAGCCAATCGCCGCTTGAGCGGTTGAAATATACTTAACGGCACGAGCCGAATTTTTGAAGAAAGGATCGATTTCAATGCAGCAGAAGTTTCTCGAAAAGACTCTGGGACAGCAGATCGCCGATATGGCGGCAAAGTACCCGGACGACAACATGATCGACTACACTGACAGGGACTACTCCAGGACATGGAAAGAGTTCAACGACGAGTGTGAGACGATAGCCAGAGGCTTCATGGCACTAGGCCTTAAAAAGGGTTCACACATTTCCATCTGGGGCACGAACGTGCCCGCATGGCTGCTAACCTTTTTCGGCAGTGCAAAAATGGGCGGTATACTTGTCACCGTCAACACAAGCTATAAAGTTTTCGAGCTCGATTATCAGCTCAAGCAGTCCGACTCCGAGGCTATTGTCCTCATTGACGGCTACAAGGGCACGAGCTATATTGATATAATAAACGAGCTTTGCCCAGAGCTCGAATCCTGCGAGCCCGGCAAGCTCAAGAGCCGCAGACTGCCTCTTTTAAAGAGCGTTATCTACGCGGGCGAGGGCGAGTGCCCGGCTGGCATGGTCGACTGGAAGGATCTCTATACCCTCGCCGAACAGACTCCGGTCGAGGAGTTCGAGGCGGTACGCGACTCGTGCGACTGCCACGAGGTCGTCAATATCCAGTACACCTCCGGCACGACGGGATTCCCCAAGGGCGTTATGCTCACCCACTACAACATTCTCAACAACGGTCAGACGATAGGCGACGGCATGAAGTTCACCCATGAGGACAGACTGTGCATCACCGTTCCGTTCTTCCACTGCTTCGGCATGGTGCTCGCGCTCATGTCCTGCATCTCCCATGGGACTCCGTTTGTGCCTATCGATATGTTCAACGCAAAGAAGGTCATGGACGCACTCGTGACGAAGCACTGCACCGCAGTCCACGGCGTGCCGACGATGTTTATCGCTATGCTTGAGCACCCGGACTTCGACAAATATGACTTCTCCCATATGCGCACGGGCATCATGGCGGGTTCGCCCTGCCCGATAAAGACGATGTACGACGTCAGCGAGAAGATGAACATGCGCGATATAGTCATCGTTTTCGGTCAGACCGAGGCGGCGCCCGGCTGCACGATGACAACGACGGAGGATTCCCTCGAGACGCGCTGCGCGACGGTCGGCAAGGCGTTCCCGGGAGTCGAGTGCAAGATAGTTGACCCGAACACGGGCGAGACTCTGCCCGCGGGTCAGATAGGCGAATTCTGCGCGCGCGGCTACAACATAATGAAAGGCTACTACAAGATGCCCGAAGCCACCGCACAGGCTATAGACAAGGACGGCTGGCTCCACTTCGGCGACCTCGCGGTCTGCGACGAGAACGGCTACTACAAAGTCACGGGCAGGCTCAAGGATATGATAATCCGCGGCGGCGAGAATATATATCCCAAGGAGCTCGAGGAGTGTCTCTATCACAACGAGCGCGTCAAGGATGTTCAGGTCATCGGCGTGCCGAGCAAGAAATACGGCGAAGAGGTCTGCGCCTGCGTCATCCTCAAAGAGGGCGAGGATATGACCGAAGAGGAAATTAAAGCATACTACAAAGAGAACGTCGCGTTCTTCAAGATACCGAAATATGTCTGGATAATGGACGAATTCCCGATGACCGCGAGCGGAAAAATCCAGAAATTCGTTCTGCGCGACATGGCGGTCGAAAAATATTCGCTTCAGAGCGACGACTCAATAGAAACTGCGTAAAAGAATATTACGAAAGGATCTGTTACGATGAAACTATCATTTTCAACCCTCGGCTGTCCGCGCTGGACGCTCAAAGAGGTCGTTGCAACGGCTAAGGATCTCGGCTTCGGCGGCGTGGAAATAAGAGGCATTGGCGACAAGATAAACGCTCTGGAGATTCCGGAGTTTTCGGATATTAACATCGAGCACACAAAGGCAAAAATCGCCGAGACGGGGCTTGTTATCCCCTCGCTGACCTCGGGCGCTACTTTAGCTGTGCGCGACAGGGCGCAGGACTCGTTCTTTGAGGCTTGCGACTATATCGACCTCGCGCAGAAGCTCGGAGTGAAATATGTCCGCGTCATGGGCACGGGCGAGCCGCACATCACCGTCGGCGATTTCACGCTCGGCGCGGGACTCTATCGCCAGCTGTGCGAATACGGCGCAAAGAGGGGCGTCACTCCGCTTATCGAGACCAACGGCGACCTCTCGAGCTCAAAAGCGATGCTCGCTTTCCTCGACAGAGCCGGCAGCGACAACTGCGGCGTGCTCTGGGATGTTCACCACACGGTGCGCTTCGGCAGCGAGAGTCCTGTAGAAACCTTTGCGGCCCTCGGCACCTATGTCAGGCATGTTCATCTGAAGGACTCCGTCATGCGCGGCTCGAGAGTCGAATACCGCATGATGGGCTACGGCGATGTGCCCGTTGCGGACGCGGTAACGCTGCTCGACAGAGCCGGTTTCGACGGCTTCTTCTCCCTCGAATGGGTCAAGCGCTGGAACCCCGACCTCCAGGAGCCCGGCATCGTCTTTGCCCACTACAAGAACTACATGGACTCGCTTCCGGAATAAACTCAACGGGACTGCCGATAGCGGGCGTTCATAAAACAGTTAAACCGACCTATAAAATATGGGTCGGTTTTTATTATGTTGTACACCCAAAGGTGTGCAGAAGTATGGCGTATCAGTTTGACAAATTGAGATTTGTCGCAGAATCTATTAGGCTCCTCTGTAG
>JBNMIN010000119.1:0-5914 GCA_050873305.1 Oscillospiraceae bacterium | reverse complement strand
CCGGTCGATGTCTATAATTCCGATGCCAAGGTCTATCATATCGAGGATGGCAAGATAAGGCTTCCGTTCTCCGCTCTCGGCGGATGCGGCGGCGTTGCCGCAGAGCAGCTTGCCGCAGCGCGTGATGACGGCGAGGGCAAGTATCTTTCCGTCGAAGATCTGCGCAGACGCGCGAGTGTTTCCAAGACTGTTATCGAGGCTCTCGAAGCGGCAGGCGCGCTTGAAGATATTCCGAAAACCACGCAGATAAGCCTTTTTGACATGTAATCATATAAAATTTCTATGTTTTTGCGGCAAATTTTTGCATTTCGGCTATTGTCTGAACAGCGATTTTCTGATATTATTATGTAGATATTTGACTTCGGGCTTTACCGCGTCAAAGTGCATATCAATTTGTTTCGCCGCGTGGCGTGAAAGGAGAAAAACAATGGGACTCAAAATACTTTACGGCATTCTGATAGCTCTCGGTATTTTTATCGTAATAACCCTTATCAGAGCCATATTCTTTGTTCCCAAGAAGAGGGAGACAAAGCCTCTTGAAAAAGAGAATGTTGATGTTGAGCGTGTTGCAAAGCATCTGAGCGGTGCTATTCAGATTCCCACCATATCTTATTCCGACAAGAGTAGGGTTGATTGGTCGCAGTTTGAAAAATTTCACAAATTCCTTGAGGAGTCATATCCTCTGCTGCATAAGACTCTCGAGCGCGAGGATATCGCCGAGGCGAGTCTGCTTTACCACTGGAAGGGCAAGAATCCCGATCTTGAGCCGATAGCTCTGCTTTCACATCAGGATGTCGTTCCGATTGAGCCCGGCACTGAGGGTGACTGGACTCATGAGCCGTTCAGCGGCTATAACGACGGCGAGTTCATCTGGGGCAGAGGCGCTCTTGATATGAAGAACCACCTTATCTGCGTCATGGAAGCTGTTGAGACCCTTCTTGAAGAGGGCTATGAGCCCGAGAGAGATGTCTATCTCTGCTTCGGCCATGATGAGGAAGTTGTTGCCTCCAAGGATGCCGGTGCAAAGGCTATCATGGAGACTCTCAAGTCCCGCGGCATTCATCTTGACAGCGTTATTGATGAGGGCGGCGCCATACTGCCCATAAATGTCAAACATGTCCTCAAGGGCAACCTTGCGGGTATCGGTATCGCCGAAAAGGGCTATGCCGACTTCTCGATGAGCGTCAGATCCAAGGGAGGCCATTCTTCTCAGCCCCCGAAGCACAGCGCTATCGGCAAGATTGCAAATGTTGTCAGAGATGTTGAAAACCATCAGTTCAAGTCGAAGCTTGAGCCGTTCGTTCTCAAGCTCTTCTCAAAGCTCGGCAGAAGAACTACATATCCCGTCAGAATCGTTACCTGCAACCTCTGGCTGCTTCAGCCCCTTGTGAAGCGTATCATGGAGCAGATCCCGCCCGCAGCCTCGCTTATCAGAACAACTACCGGCGTTACTATGGCTGAGGGCAGCCCCGCAGCCAATGTCCTTCCGCAGGAAGCATCTGTTACCGCGAACTTCAGAATGATGCCCGGTACCACTACCGAGGATGTCGAGAAGCACCTGCGCAAGGTCATCAAGAACAAGGATGTTGAGATAAAGTGCCTCAAGCATAAAGAAGCATCCAAGTTTTCTCCGACTGATTCCAGAGCGTTCAAGGTCATCGAGGAGATCTGCGTCAGAACAGATCCCGATGTTATTGTTGCACCTTATCTTGTTATGGGCGGCACCGATGCGTGCTTCTATGAGCCCGTCTGCGAGAATATCTATCGTTTCGCTCCCTTCCATGTGAGCACGAAGCTTCTGCTCTGCACTCACGCTACCGACGAGCGCTGCCCTGTTGCTGTTCTTGATGAGGGCGTGTCGTTCTTCAAGAGATATATCAGAATGCTTACAAAAGACTGATAAGATAATATGAATATTCTGCTGTCACCCGATTCCTTCAAAGGCACGCTGACTTCGTCTGAGGTCTGCGATATAATCGAATCGGCGCTCAGAAACAGAATACCCGATTGCAATGTGATAAAGCTCCCCGCTGCCGATGGCGGCGAGGGGCTTTGCTCAAGTTTTGCGAATTCTAACGATGGCGAGTGGATATCGGCTGATGCCAAAGACCCGTTCGGTTTATCCTCGCGCGCCGAGTATTATATGCTCAAAAGCGGTGCGGCTGTTATTGAAACCGCATCCTGTGCCGGACTTCCGCTCGCGGGCGACAGAGCCGACCCGACTGTTACAACGACTGCGGGCGTCGGCGTACTCATACGCGATGCCGTAAATCGCGGCGCAAAGCGCATTATTTTAGGCCTCGGCGGCAGCGCAACTAACGACTGCGGCGAGGGTATGGCGTCGGAACTCGGCTTTCGTTTTCTCGATAAAAACAACAATTCATTTGTTCCTGTCGGCGGAACTCTGATAGATGTAGAACATATTATTCCGCCAGAAAAGCCGTTTGATATTCCCGTAGTCGCTGCGTGTGATGTCACTAATCCGCTTTTCGGCGTTGACGGTGCGGCTTATGTATTTGCGCCGCAAAAGGGTGCGAATACAGAGCAGGTCGAATTGCTCGATCGAGGGCTTCGTCATATGGCTGATATATTCAGAAAAGACCTCAACTTTGATTCTGAAAATCTTCCCGGTGCGGGTGCCGCAGGCGGTCTCGGCGCGGGCGCGGCAGCTTTCCTGAATGCCGAGCTCAGAAGCGGCATAGATATAGTTCTGGACGAATCCGGATTTGATAAACTTGCCGCAGATGCCGACATAGTTATAACGGGCGAGGGGAGATTCGACTCCCAAAGTGTCAACGGAAAAGTGATGAGCGGAGTCTGCAGAAGAGCTATTAAAGCGGGAACGAAAGTTTACGCCGTCTGCGGGTGCGTGTCAAATGATGCCGACCCTGCTGCACTCGGAATAGAGAAGCTTTTTGTGTCGTCAGACGGAACTCACAGCCCGAATGAATTGCGGCTTTCCTGCCGCCGCGAACTATTTGACGCTGCAACTGCCCTTGCAGAAGAAATAATAAAGTTTGATTAATTGTTATTTCTTGATTTTTCGATGAATTTGTGATAAAATAAACTGCTAAACATGGGAACTGTACCTGCGGCTTTCGGCAGTATTTTTGACAGCCGGTTCGTTTGATGTATTGTGAAAATATTCAGACGATCGGAGAGTCAATGAGGAGCATGAACTTGACAAAAAACGCGAAATTTGAAAGCGTCAGAAAAAATATTGAACATTATCTTTCCACTGATTGGTTCATGTGGGTTTGCTTCCTTATAGCCTGTTTTATCACCGTCTTGCGCGTGGAGGCTATAGGGCTTCTTATCTTTGCGGCGATTATCTGCACCATACTCGTTTTCTGCGAGGATGTTATAGTTGCGCTTGAACCGTTTCTTTTGCTCTGCCTTTGCCTTATAAAGTGCAACAATTCTTACGATGAGTTCATCAAAATGGTCTGGCTCATCGTCCCAGCAGCGGCGGCTATAATCTTCCATTTCAATTATTATCAGCGCAAACTGCCCCACGGCGAGCTGTTCTGGCCGATGCTTGCGGTCTCCGTTGCAGTTACCCTCGGCGGTCTCGGCAAGATAACCGCGAAAGAATATTTCAGCCTTATGCCGATATTCTTCACTCTCGGTCTCGGCTTCGGTATGCTGCTGTTCTATAATCTCATGAACTCGCACATCCGCCTGAGAGAAAACTATTCTCTGCCGGATAAGATATCAAAAATAATGATAATCATGGGGCTGTTCTGCTGCTTCATGATCCTCGAGTATTACGGCGAGCATCTCGATAAGGTGCTCTCGACTCACGGGCTTCTCGCTTTCCAGTGGCGCAACAACGCCTCAACTTTTCTTATCTTCGCTCTGCCGTTTGCGTTCCTGCGCTCGATAAAAGGCAATCACGGCTGGTTCTGGGTCGGCATGCTGTTCTACGGCTGTATGATGATAACCGGCTCGCGCGGCGGCGCAATAGTCGGCACTGCGGAAGTCATGATGTGCATGATAGCGCTTCTCTGCCTCGATAAACGCCACAGAATACATAATATCATCATAATCGCCGTCGGCATCGTTATGTTCTTCGTGTTCTTCTGGGATCTCATCTATTTCTTCCGCGATATGCTCCTGAGACTTCTCCAGATAGACGATAACGAGATAAGAGTCAGGCTCATGCGCCGCGCCGTTGAGGATTTCCTTTCAAATCCTGTCTTCGGCAGGGGACTCGGATATTTCGGCAACAGGGATGTCCATCATTCCGCAAAAGGCGCTCTGTGCTGGTATCATTCCTCGCCGTTCCAGGTTATCGGCAGCTTCGGCATAGTCGGCATCGCGGCATACGGATATATATTCGTCGCGCGTATTGTCTATTTTGCACGCCGCAACACTCTGACAAACAAGTTCATTTTTATCGCATATATCGCCATGCAGCTGATGTCCCTTGTCAATCCGGGCTTGTTCAGCCCCGTACCGTATCTTCTGATGATGACGCTGCTGTTTGTCATTATGGATAAGATAAAGGACGACCCCGAGGAGATAAGGCTCACGGGAAAGGCGGAGAAAAATCTCCGTCGCTCAAAGAAAAAGTCTGCATCTGCACAGACAGAAAAAACAGCATAACAAAAAGACGGCACATCATTGTGCCGGTTTTTGCTTGAATAAAAGCTTTAATGGTTTAAAGGAGGAAAATTTCATGAGCTTTTTACCTATGACAGAGTACGAAAGTTCATCGGAAGAGGTCAAGAGGGAGTACGAAGATCAGATAGCAAAGCACGGACGCATCACAAACATGAAGCGCACCCTACTTCACAATGTCCCTGCATTCAAGGCGTATATGGAGTGGTACACGCTCTATGATCAGCTCGTGCCGGTTATCGGCGACCGCGCAATATCGCTGTTCTCCCACGCTATATCCGAGGGCAACGAGTGTCTGATATGTTCAATTTTTTTCAGAAAAATACTTATCGATTCCGGCGACGATCCGGACAACCCGCATCTGTCGGATACCGAAAAGCTGCTCGTCGATTTCGGCGGTGCAATCTGCAAGGATCCGCACAACATACCCGACGAGATATACAATAAGCTTTCCGAGCGTTTTTCAACTGAGGAGATAGTCCTTCTCATCGCTTTTGCTGGCATAATGTACGCTACGAATCTGTTCAATACCGTTGCAAAAGTTCCGCTCGACGAAGTGCTCTACAAATACCGCAAAGAAGGGGACACCCGTAATGTCTGATTTTGAAAACAAAGTTGCATTTATAACCGGCGCCGCACACGGTCAGGGCAGGGCCACCGCTCTCGCTCTCGCCAAAGAGGGTGCCGATATCGTCGCATTTGATGTGGCGAAGAAGATTGAATATCCCGCATACTCGTTCGGCACGAGCGATGAACTCAAGAGCCTGAAAGAGGAAGTGGAAGCCCTCGGCAGAAGATGCCTTATCGCTGCGGGTGATGTCAGAGACGACAAAGCCGTCACTGATGCCGTTGACAGAGCTATCGCCGAGTTCGGCAAGATAGATATACTTTTCAATAACGCCGGCATCTGCGCCTATGCTACGGTCGACAAGATGACCGACGAAGAGTGGGACGCGATGATAGATATCAACCTCAAAGGTCCGTTTATCGTCACCCGCAGAGTGGTTCCTCACATGATGGAGGCAAAGAGCGGCGTTATCATCAACAACTCGTCCGTTATGGGCCTGCGCGGCGGCAACAGGCTTTCGCACTATACCGCTTCGAAATGGGGACTCACGGGTCTGACAAAGGCGTGGGCTATCGAGCTTGCACCATATAATATTCGTGTTGTCAGCATCCACCCGACGGGAGTAAACACTCCCATGAACGACGGCCTTGCTGCTCTCGAGCATTCGACCCCGCTTGAAATTGCCGAGCGTTCCGCAGGCAATCTTCTGCCCGTGCCGTGGAT
>JBNMIN010000118.1:0-6202 GCA_050873305.1 Oscillospiraceae bacterium | reverse complement strand
GCCTTGAGCATTTTGACAAGCTCGCTGCGCGGAGCGGTGACGGTTATCTTGTCGTTTGCCTGAAGCTCAAAGCTGCCGTCGGGAATGCAGACTTCGCCTCCCCTGTCAACGGCGCAAACAAGCACTTTCACGCCGCGCAGAACATCAGATAATTTTTCAAGCTTCTTGCCGACCAGCGCGCAGTCCTCTTTTAACTTGAGCTCAACTATTTCAACGCGGCCTTTGGCAAAAGTATCGCGCTTGAGGAAGCTCGGGAACTGCAAGATGCGGAATATCTCTCTTGCGGCGGTGAGTTCCGGATTGACGGTCATCGAAAGGCCGAAATCGTCGCGCATATACTGAATCGACTGAACATAGTCCGGGTTGCTCATGCGGCAGATTGCGTGGCGGCATCCGAGCTTCTTGGCAAGGATGCAGCACAGCAGGTTTATCTCATCCGCAGAGGTCGCGGCGATAAGAAGATCGCTGTTTGCAACATCTGCCTCTTCCTGCGTCTTGAGCGTGACTCCGTTTCCGTCGACAACAAGCACATCGAGCTTCTGGAGCGAATCCTCGAGCACATCAGGATTGTTGTCTATGACTACGATATCATGACCCTCGGCAAGCAGCTGCTTCGCGATATTGTAACCGACCTTGCCGTCGCCGACAATAACAATTTTCATTTAAAGTTCCATCCAATCAAAGTAATAGGAAAAATCCTTATCCAATATTATAACTTTCTTTTTTGCTATAGCAATGGCAATTGTGCACAATTAAGCCATAACAATTTTGTGGAAAATTTTCTTCCCCTTCTTAATTATAGCCGGATTGGCGGCTATTTCGTCGGCAGAAAGCGAAAAATCGAGGCTCTTTACTTTTTCATCGTTGACGCTGACGCCGCCCTGCTCGATAAGTCTTCTTGCCTCGCTTTTGGATTTTGCAAGTCCGGCCTTGACAAGAATATCAATAACCCCGATCTTTCCGTCGGCGAAGTCGTCTGCACTGAGGCTTGTGGACGGCATATCTGCGGAATCCGCTCCGCCGCCGAAGAGTGCTCTTGCGGAATCCTGCGCCTTGTTCGCTTCATCCTCACCATGGACGAGCTTTGTCAGCTCGTATGCGAGTATCTCTTTTGCCTTGTTGAGCTGGCTGCCCTCCCACTTGTCCATCTCGTCGATCTGCTCGAGGGGCAGGAAAGTGAGCATACGGATGCACTTGAGAACATCGCTGTCCGCGACATTTCTCCAATACTGATAGAACTCGTAAGGCGAGGTCTTCTTGGGATCGAGCCAAACGGCATTACCCGCTGTCTTGCCCATCTTGTGACCCTGGGAGTCGGTAAGAAGAGTTATGGTCATTGCGTGAGCATCTTTGCCAAGTTTTTTGCGTATGAGCTCGGTTCCGCCAAGCATGTTGCTCCACTGATCGTCGCCGCCGAACTGCATATTGCAGCCGTAGTTTTTGAACAGATAGTAGAAATCGTAGCTCTGCATTATCATATAGTTGAACTCAAAGAAGCTCAGTCCTTTTTCCATACGCTGCTTATAGCACTCTGCACGGAGCATGTTGTTGACAGAGAAGCAGGCGCCGACCTCGCGCAGAAGCTCGATATAATTAAGATTGAGAAGCCAATCGGCGTTGTTCACCATCTGAGCCTTGCCCTCGCCGAAGTCGATAAAGCGCTCCATCTGGCGTCTGAAGCACTCGGCGTTGTGATTGATATCCTCGCGGGTGAGCATCTTTCTCATGTCGGTGCGTCCCGAGGGGTCGCCTATCATCGTAGTGCCGCCGCCGATAAGAGCTATCGGCTTGTTGCCCGCCATCTGCAGTCTCTTCATGAGCGTAAGAGCCATGAAATGACCTGCCGTGAGGCTGTCTGCGGTGCAGTCAAAGCCGATATAGAATGTAGCTTTGCCGCTGTTTATCATCTCTCTGATTTCCGGCTCGTTCGTCACCTGCGCGATAAGTCCGCGCGCGACGAGTTCTTCATAAATTCCCATAGTTATTTTTCCTTTCATTTTGTTCATAAAATTAAAAAGCCTCCGCACGGAGAACCGTGCAGAGGGCGAATTACCGCGGTACCACCTCTGTTCACTCCTTGCGGAGTCTCAGGAGCATTGCGCTCTGCGTATAACGCACGCCTGCGGCTCGACCTACTGTAATTGTTCAGCCTCGCAGCTCGGAGATGTATTTCGCCGCCCTGCCGCGTCCCCTCACAGCGCCCGGAGACTCTCTTTGCCGGCATGATGCGGTTACTTCTTCCCGTCACAGCTTTTAAAATATGCAGTCATTATAAACTATACTTCAAAAGTTGTCAACAGCGATATGATTTGTAAATTATTTTATATGTATACTACATTTATTGCATACTTGCACGACTTGTGGTAAAATATGTTTGTTTATCCGAAAACTAAAAGCATCAAGGAGTTAATCGCAAATGGCTGAATACAACTTCAAAACGGGCGTGGATGCCGGAGAATACAGAGACTTTCTCAACGCCTCCCCCGCCTATTGCTTCACACAGCTGCCCGAATGGTCCGAGGTCAAGGACAACTGGGATCATGACATATGCATGCTCTACAAAGACGGCGCGCCCGCAGTAGGCGCACTTCTTTTGATAAGGCATCTGCCGATGGGCAAAAAGCTCATATACTCTCCGCGCGGCCCTGTCGGCGATTTCAGCAATACAGAGGCAATGCGCGAATTCTCGGCTCAGCTGAAAAAATACGTCAAGAAAATCGGCGCTATTGCCGTAAAGGCAGACCCGTTCGTGATAAGAGAAAACTACGAGGGGCAGAAGGCCGCCGATTTCGGCAACTCATTTGACGAGACGATAAGAGTCATGCAGGAGTGCGGATTTGTTCACAGGGGCTTGAGCACCGATATAAACGCATATTTTCAGCCGAGATTCAACATGGCTATCCCGCTCTTCAACGAAAACGGACCTATCGACAGCGCTGGATTTTTGAAAGCCGTTCCGAAAAAGACACGCTATTATATGGGCTCGTTCCATAATTCCAAGGGCATCGAGTTCATAAAGGCCGACCCGGACGACGATCTTTCGGAGTTTGTCCGCCTGCTCGGTCAGACCGAAAAGCGCCAGGGCATCTCGCTGAGAAACGAAGAATATTTCAAAAAGATACGCCATGCGTTCGGCGACAGGGCGGTCATATATTATGCGCGCATGCACCTTGACAGATATGTTGAATATCTCGAGGGGCTGATTGCAAAGAATCAGAACATTCCCGAAAACACGCGCAAGCTCGATGAGGCGAAGGCTCTTATCGAAGAAAAGGGAAACACCGTAAATCTCGCTGCAAGCCTTGTTATCATGCCCGATCCGCAGGCGAAGCTCAAAATTGCCGAGTATCTCTATGCCGGCTCCGATCTCTCCGTGCTCTCGACTCTCTGTGCATCTGTCGGGCTTATATATGCGGGAGTCTGCGATTCCATAGATGCCGGATGTGACTATTTCAACCTCGGCGGAGTTGACGGAAGCTTCGAAGACCATCTTTCAAAGTTCAAGATAAAGTTCGTTCCCCATATTTTTGAATATGTCGGCGAGTTTGATATGCCGGTTGACAAAGTTATGTATCTCGGGTTTGAGAAGCTTCTGCCAATGGCAAAGAAGGCAATCAAAAAGATAAAAAAATAAGGCAGGTAAAGAAATGAAAATAAAAAATGAAAAAGGATCTGTTATCAGCAGGATTTTCAAAGATAATAAATACTGTTGGCTCGCTTTCGGCTGCTCGGCAGTCATAATGCTGATAGTTTATATCTGCTACAGCCTCATACCGTTCGGCGATGTGACTATTCTCAGAATGGATCTCTATCACCAGTACGGCCCGCTCTTCGCGGAGTTCTATGACCGTGTCACGCAGATGAAGAGCTTTCTCTATTCGTGGAACACCGGACTCGGAAGCAGCTTCCTCGGCAACTTCTATAACTATCTGTGCAGCCCGCTCTCGATAGTTATGCTCATCTTCGGCCACAAGAATATGCCAGAAGCTATAGCTACAATGATTCTCCTTGCTGCGGCATTTTCAAGCGCGACCTTCTGCTATTATCTCAAGAAGTCGTTCGGTGAGCATTCGCCCGCTACCGCGGCGTTCAGCGTGCTCTATTCTTTCTGCGGTTTCTTTATAGCCTATTATTGGAACCTGATGTGGCTTGATGCCATGGTTCTGTTCCCGCTGATGATTCTCGGCATCGAGCGCATCATCAACGAGCGCAGACCCGCTCTTTACATTTTCTCTTTGTCGATAACACTGCTGACGAGCTACTATATGGGCTACATGGCGTGCATCTTTGCGGTACTCTATTTCCTCGTTTATTATTTCAGCCGTTACAACATCTCCGACACTACGAAAGTTCTTGAAGTTTACACCGACCCGGACGGCGAGCAGTACAGCAAGCTAAGAGATAAAATCAGATACAACTCATTCCTGTCTGACGGAATAACATTTGCTCTTTCGAGCATTGCAAGCGCAGCTCTTGTTGCGTTCGCGCTTGTCCCCGTCTATTTCATTCTTCAAAGCTGCTCCGCAACGAGCGGAACATGGCCCGAGACCGTCAAGTCATATTTCAAGATATTCGACTTCCTTGCAAATCATCTTGCAAGCGTCACGCCCACAATAAGAAGCAGCGGAACCGATGTTCTTCCCAATGTCTATTGCGGAATGGCGACGGTAATCCTCGTCCCGCTCTATCTTTTCTGCAAGCGCATACCTGTAAGAGAAAAGATTGCAAACGTGCTTCTTCTCGGGCTTATATACTTCAGCTTCAATCTCAATGTGCTCAATTATATCTGGCACGCATTCCATTTCCCGAACGATCTGCCCTACAGATTCTCGTTCATGTATTCGTTCATCCTGCTCACCATGGCATACAAGGCTTTCCGGCACATTACCGAGTTCTCCGGCAAAGAGATACTCGGCGCGGGAGTAGCTATTCTTTCGGGAATAGTTATAATTCAAAAGGTCGGTTCAAAAAATGTTGACGAGACAACTGTTATTATCAGTCTGCTGTTTGTCGTGCTCTATACGCTTATATTCTATCTCTTCTCGACTAAGAAATATCAGGCGTCGGCTATGGCTGTTCTTATGCTCTGCTGTGTCTGCGCCGAGGCTATAAGCGCCGACACCGACAACTACAGCATGGACAGGACAAAGACCGAATACGCCGGAGACTATCAGGATTTCAGAGATCTTAAGAAAGAACTCGACGACATCGAGGGCAACGACACTTACCGCATGGAGCTCACCTCACTCAGGGCGCGCATGGATCCCGCATGGTACAACTACAACGGCGTATCCACATTCTCGTCCATGGCATACGAAAAGGTCGCAAATCTCCAGGAGCAGCTCGGACTTTACGGCAACTATATCAACAGCTACACCTACAATCCGCAGACCCCGGTCTACAATTCAATGATGTCGCTCAAATATATTGTCGACAACAACGAATACAATCCGCCTCTTAACGATGAGTTCTATGAATATGTCGGCTCATCCGGCAAGTTCCATGCATACAGAAATAAATACTGGCTCCCGATAGCCTACTGCGTGAATGAAGATATCACTGCGTGGAGTTTCGATTCGGACAACCCGTTTGAAGTGCAGAATGACTACTTCTTCCGCGCAACGGGAATCGATGAGGTTTTCAACAAACTTGATATCACGGATTCCTATTTCTATAACATCGATCCTATTTCAATAGGCCTTGATACAGGCTACATGAACTACTACAAGACTTCTTCGGACAGCACGGGAACGATTTCGTTCACCGTCTCGCCCGAAAAGGATCAGAATGTTTATCTGTTCGTTGAATCCGCGGGAATCGAAGATGTGCTTATCTCGGTCGGTTACGAGCAGTATTCCCAGAACACGAGCCGCGAATATGTCTACGACCTCGGCATGTGCAAGGCGGGAACGCCGATAACCGTTGAAATGACCGTCAAGGATGATGTCAACAGCGGTGCGCTCAACTTCTTTGTCTACGGTCTTGATACTGACAAATTCGTTGAGGGCTATAACAAGCTCAACAGCGGCGCGCTGAATATTGAGAGCTTTACCGACACGGAGATAACCGGCACGCTGAACGCCGCAGAAGACAGTATTATTTACACCTCCATCCCCTATGACAAGGGCTGGAAAGTTACCGTTGACGGAAAAGAAGTCAGCGAGAATGATATTGTCGCCACCGGGGACGCGCTGCTCGGAGT
>JBNMIN010000117.1:0-6223 GCA_050873305.1 Oscillospiraceae bacterium | reverse complement strand
TCCTCACGGAGGGCGTGGATTGAAATCCCGGCTTTGTACGCCGAGTCGACCTGTTCAAGCGTGTCGCCCTCCTCACGGAGGGCGTGGATTGAAATAGGACGGCCTGGGCTGGAAGATACTCGGCTCTCCGTCGCCCTCCTCACGGAGGGCGTGGATTGAAATTCTTGTTGCTTTCCTCTCCGGCTTACATTCGGCGCGTCGCCATCCTCACGGAGGGCGTGGATTGAAATAAATCGCAGGCGGTCGATGCGGACCGTTGCCGTGTCGCCCTCCTCACGGAGGGCGTGGATTGAAATCTCCGTGGCAGTCAGATACGCTTGATATTCCGCGTCGCCCTCCCCACGGAGGGCGTGGATTGAAATGCGAGTTTTCCTGTTTTACGCGCTCTTTTTCAAGGTCGCCCTCCCCACGGAGGGCGTGGATTGAAATAATGTCGACCGTGTTATCGAGAACACCTCCGGCGCGGGTCGCCCTCCCCACGGAGGGCGTGGATTGAAATCCACTGGACATCCGCCGTCACGGTGTAGTCATAGTCGCCCTCCCCACGGAGGGCGTGGATTGAAATGTTGCTCGAATTTGTCCCGCTTTACGACGAGGAAAGTCGCCCTCCCCACGGAGGGCGTGGATTGAAATGGTGAGTGGCATCATCGATTAGCCGAGTTTGACAGGTCGCCCTCCCCACGGAGGGCGTGGATTGAAATACTTGTGTTTTGCCGGAGCGGATGATATAATAATTAGTCGCCCTCCCCACGGAGGGCGTGGATTGAAATAACGGCTCGGAGAAGATGTCCGCCTGCCCGAAAGTGTCGCCCTCCACAATGAGGATGTGGATTGAAATGACGATATCGCGACAATGCGCGACATAATCGACCGTGTCGCCCTCCACACGGAGGCGTGGATTGAAATAACGATAGCATACGCACCTTTGATGGCAAAGAGGGTTGCCATCCTCACGGAGGGCTCTGAGGTTATATCTGATATATTCGTAAGCCTGACAATTGCATTCTTATTGTTTTGTGACAACGATTTTTGAATATAACTACAGCGCCTTGCAGTCAAATACAAGACGCTGTAATTATTAAATTATCTACTACCATCTGGGCGAAAACATAATTTCGTAAGCGGCATACTTTTCAGTTTCCGTAAGTCCTGTGCCGTTTTCTATCGCACTTTTCAGATGGTTTTCGTGAACAGCCTTTCTGAACTTTTCTCTATTTTTCTCGGTGTCATTCAATCGTCGCAGGACGCTTTTGCTGTTCACCAACCTTTTGAACTCCGAGTACGGCATATCAGAAGGATAATTAGATTTTTCACGGGGATCATCTGCCATAAAGTCAATTGCTAAAACTTTTATGGTATCTTCCGTAAAAATTTCATGTAATAGTTTCTTTACCATTACCATACAAAAAGCTCACCTCTGTATCATTCTAGCATAAAATTCCATACAACCGATTTCGTTTGCTCACATGGCGTGAGTCAAAATTTAAAAATCCAATAGAGGGCAATTCGCCTAACACTCTGTAAGAGACACTCGGAGCGATCAATAAAATATTATACCTTCCTTTTGCGACCGTTCATACATCTTCTTCCAGTACTCATATGACTCAACGGCTTCCGGCGGGGCTTTTTCCGTCAAGTGCGGATAGTCGTTCTCATCATAGTAATACCACTCTGGATTGCGTTTAAAGAAAGTCCCCTTTTCTACATGCCCGGACATAGATATATCGCCTCCTTTAAATTTATTTGCTCATTCACATTTATTTGGCGGTTATTGGTGCCATTTCTGCCTCTAACCCCTCACTGTCATTTACATCTTACACCGCCGTCGGAAATTTATCAACAGAATTTTGTCTTGGGCTTATCCACTGTCCGATATATTGCCCTTTGCTCATAATATTTTGTCAAACGCTTGACTTCGCGTTCGCGGCTATGCTATATTCTGAGCGGAAAGGGCGAACGCATGAGGCGTCTGGGACGTAGACTGCGGGTCTTCGGACATGTTCAGTACTTGTGAGACCCTTTCTTTGCGGAAGGGGCGAACGCATGGGGCGTCGTGGACGTAAGCTGCGGGTTGATACATGTTCAGCACTTGCGAGACCCCTTCTTTTTTGATAAATATAACCGCCAAGCGAAAGCAGGGCGGTTTTGCGTTTTCAGCGTGCGGATTCATATATATAAATATACAAGCGCAAAAATTCTCCCGATGCAAAAATTGCACCGGGAGTTTGTTATTCGAATTTTAAAGTGTTGAAATCGAATACCGCTTCGCGGCTTTCGGTCGAATATGTTTTTCCGTCATGTTCGAGTTTTATGCCGCTGCTGTCGGCAGAGATATCAAACTGTTTTGAGAACAGGCGTATGCCGTTCAGCTTTATCGACGGGCACAGTCCGCTCAGCTGCGGTTTTATTCTGAGTCTGTTCAGTCCGACTGCGCGAAGTCCGAAGAGTCCCTCGGTCACTACCCTCGCGAACAGCAGACTTTCGGCCGCAAGGTGCGCTCTGTTGCCCTCGGGATATGCCTCGAACGGATACGGGCAGTGAGAGCCGAGCAATCTGTTTTTGCAGTAGTTCACGGTCTGTTCCGTGCCGACGTCCGCCTTTCCGGCGAGCAATGTTCCGCGCAGGGCGAAGAGCAGGGATCTGTCCCATGTGGTGTTGCTCGCGGAGGTTGAGCGGAGCATGCCGTTCATATAGAGTCGGGGTGAGAACAGCGCTTTGACCGTCTCATCGGCGCGGTCGAATATCTCGACCGTCAGCGGCATGCATATCCACGCGCGCAGGTCGCGGTTTCCGTCATAATATTTATATGTTTCGAAGCCCTCGACATTTCCGCCGAAATACTCTTCGATAGAATTTCTGAGCTTTTCGCGCTCATCTGCCCACAGTTTGGCGTGTTCTGCATCGCCCATAACTTTGGCGAGCGCTGCGGCATTGCCGAGCGCGTCATATGTCAGGCATGATGTGAAAAGATTTGCGTTTCCGGACTCAAATCTATTTTCGAGCTCGTCCGAGTCGCTCTCGATAACGCCATAATTATTCTTGCGCGAGAGCGCGAAATCGAGGCACCAGATTATATCATCCCAGAAGCGCTTTATCAGCGCGATATCGCTCATCTCGAGCAGGAAGCGTGTCAGACCGTAGGCGTACATCTCGCAGTCGCCGCGGTCGCCCGCTCCGTTCCAGAAGCTGCGTCCCTCGGCTATGACGCTCGAAACAAGCGGACGCTTTTCGCGCATCGGCTTGTCGGAGCGATCCATGTAGTTTTCATATATAGAATAGCAGTTTATGCACTGCTCTATTCCGGCTTTGTAGCCCGAGAACGGGAAGAACGGGTTGGCATATTCGCACTGGTCATTCGTCCACAGGGCTGCATAGTAGCTGCCGCCGCCCGGGGCGTGCATGAGTCCGCCCGCCGTTTTGAATATGCTCTCGCTGCCGCGCAAAATGCAGTGGGCAAACTGCGCGTCAAGCTCCGGGATACCGGATTCAAGTCTGAGCGAGCCGAACATATCCAAGATAAATTTATCGCGCTTCGCTATCTCGTCATGTATTGAAAATGCGGGGAGCATCTCGGTCTGATAGGCATAATAGACGCAATAGAAAGTGAAGCAATCGCCGGGAGCGATTTCGTATTCACGGCTCCGCTGAGCGGTCGGCTCGAATATATCGCCGAACACTGCCGAGCTTTCGGCGGTTATATTTTTGTCCCCGACGCACCAGAAAGCGTTCACCGACTCGCTGTAACATGCGCCGGAGGCCTCATATTTCTGCGGTTTATCGGAGCGGTTGAAAACCGTAACAGTTTCGATAAGCGCGGGCTGATCGACGGCGGGAGTGAACCTGCGGATGATCTCAGTGCCGTCGCCCGCTCGCGAAGATATGGACAAATCACCCTTGACAGAAACGGTCTCGGGGTATTCAGTGAGCGCCATGCCGTTTTGCTTTATCACGGCGGCGCAGCCGTTGAAGTTATGGCTGAACGACGACTCGGTCAGATCGGGCTTGAAGCGCAGGGTCGGGACAGTCAGATGCTTCATCAGCTTCAGATCGCCGTCTTTGTCCTTGCCGTAGCTGATTATCGCGGAAGCGTAAAAGCCCGCCATTTCGATATGGTCGGCTGCCTTTCCGCTGTCCTGAGCGATATCCCATATCACCTCTTGATTCTTTCCGAGATGCCTGTGGCGGAGTATATTCAGCTCCGAGGCTTTCGGCTTCGCCCACGAGGCGAAATACTGCGGTCTGCACGACCTTGTGTAACGCGCATAGAGAGCGTTTTTGAGTTTGTCGTCCATTTTCTTCTCCTGTTTGATCTTATTATCAGACCGCCGCCTCTGCGCTTTCGCGCTGCGCGATGCGCTCCTTTGCCCCGTCATAGAGGGCAAATATATCTTCGCATCGGCTGTAGTTCTCGCTCTGCGCTATCGTTCTCACTGCGTCGAGATACGGCTTTGCGGCTCTGTAATAGAGCGAGTTTTCGTCGGTCGCTTTCTTTATCTCAAGCTGCACGCGCTGCTTTTCGGCGCGCACCTGCCGAAGCTCCGCTTTGAGCTCTGCAATGGCAGCTTTATCTTTTGACTCTTTGGCAAGCTTCATATTGTCCGTGACGCGCTTCATATTAACTTCCGCCTCGTCCTCGCGCTTGAAGAGCCCCTCAAAAACCGAGCTGTCAAACGGTTCGATGCCGTTGGGATAATATTTCGCGGCGGTCTTGCGCGCGGTTTTGATATCACCGACGAGTCTGAGCATATCTTTCCTGCGCTCTTTCTGCTGCGCGGTCGCCTTGGGCATACGCTTGACATCGCTCTTTTTGAGTTCTATTGCGGACATGAAGCCGCCGAGCCCCGCCGCGCTTATTCTCTTCGCGATTTCAAGATCCTCCATTCCCTCCGGGGTGTTGAAGCGGTCGAGCTCCGCGAGGACAAAACGGGATATCTCTATCTTCTCGTTTTCCTGAGCTTTAAGATTATACTCTTTCTTAGCCGCCTTTACAAGCGCCTTGTCGCCGGACTTTTTCGCCTGCTTTATTCCGTCCTTCGAGAGAACGTTCATTTCGCGGCCGGAATATTCTTCGGCCTCTTTTATGATGTCGACTGTCTCGACAAGCGCATCGTCTGCGAGGACATTGTTTCCGTAGTCCTCGAAAAGCGCCCTTATTTTGAGCACCTTGACTATCGCCTTCTGCTTGACCTCGGTGAAATCATAGAAGAAGAGCGGAATGACATTGAGCACCGCGCCGACAACGGACGCGATAACAAGAACGCTGCTTATGCGGACAAAATAGTCATGGTTATAGAGAACATCGTAGACATTCGAGCCGTCATAGCCGAGCGACAGCGCGACACTGCGATTGAGTCCCGCGCCCTCATATATTGCAGGAAGAACGGAGCCTGTGGCGAGCGTTATGACGCTGCCTATAAGCCCAACTGCGGCGAACATTCCGTCTATTCGCTCGCCCGTTTTATACTGCTGATAGTCTCTTATATCCGCCTGGATGCTCGGGTTGAGAAGATGACCGAGCGAGGTTATGAACTGGTTGACGAAGATGCATATGAGCAGCATCCATATTATTCCCGGGTCGCCCGTTCGGCGGACTATCGGGAGCATCAGCGCGATGAAGCCGATATTGAAAAGATTTGTTACAACGAGTATCTTCTTTTTGCCGTACTTTCTGATAAGGAACGGCGCGACAAGATTCGGCCAAAATGAAGCGTTGCCGGATATCGCGATTATCAGCGAATACTGACCCGGCGAGCACGCACCCTGATAGTTATACATCCAGCCGAGGATGCTGTTGAACGAGCTTTCGAGGAAGCCTATCCAGCCGGCGAGCGAGATTATCCAGAAATATTTATTCTGCGCTATCGCCTTGAGCGCGTCGATAAATTTTATGCGGATAACATGGGTCTTTGCCTGGACTATCTTCTCCTCGACATTGACATAGACGAGCAAGGATATCAAAAATCCGACAAGCAGCATCGGCGGATAGAGCACCCTGTATATTCGCATATCGTAGAGGGTGTTGTCATTTGTTATAAGCCGCGCCGCTATCGGCAGGAAGATGCCCGCTATCGACGGCGAAAGATTCTCGACAACGCATCTTATCGAGAGGACATCCGAGCGCTCTATCGTATTGGGCGAAAGGACATTTATAAGGCTCTCGTAGGCATCGACCATGAAATTATAGAAGAACTGGAAGCCGATATTGAACAGCAAAACGACTATG
>JBNMIN010000116.1:0-6584 GCA_050873305.1 Oscillospiraceae bacterium | reverse complement strand
CTGGGCGAGGTATTCAGCAAGGCGGGTCTTCGCCAGCTGAGAATCGCCGAGTTCACAAAATATGCCCATGTCACATTCTTCTTCAACGGCGGCGGAGAGACGGTCTACGAGGGCGAGGACAGAATCCTCATCGACTCCCCCGATGTCGCGACCTATGACCTCAAGCCCGAAATGAGCGCATACGAAGTCACCGACACGCTTGTTGAGAAGATCAACGAGGACATCTACGATGCGATAATCCTCAACTTCGCAAACTGCGACATGGTCGGTCACACCGGCGTGTTCGATGCGGCTGTCAAGGCTGTTGAAGCGGTCGATGCCTGCGTCGGCAGACTCGTTGATCTCGTCGCTTCCAAGGGCGGCGTAACGCTCATCACTGCGGATCACGGCAACGCGGACCGCATGATAGGCGACGACGGCAAGCCCTTCACCCCGCACACGACGAACCCCGTTCCGTTCGTTGTTGTCGGCTATCCCTGCAAGCTCCGCGAGGGCGGCAAGCTCGGCGATATTGCACCGACTATGCTCGAGATAATGCATCTCCCCCAGCCCGAGCAGATGACAGGCAAGAGCCTGATAGTAAAATAAGACAAAAGTATAAACCCCGGAGTTTTCGATAAGCTCCGGGGTTTTATTATATCTTTATCTGCCTATAGGCGATATACTCGCGGTCGTATGTGTAGGTTATGTGCAGCACCCCGTCGCGCTCGGTTATCGCGGGGTAGGAGAACTCGCCGCCCTCCCTGTCCTCAAGGCGCATGAGCAATTTGAACGTCTCACCGCCGTCCTCGGAGACGAGCAGATCGAGCGGCGAACGGCCGCCCCAATTCTTTTTGACCGGGTTGCAGACGAGATAAATTTTTCCGTTTCCGGCGAGCACGAGGTCGATGCCGCTGTTGTTATTCGGCATCTTTGTGCGGTAAGCCCTGCACCATGTCTCGCCCTCGTCGGACGAATCGCTGCGGTATATCCTGCCGCGCGAGGTTCTTGTGAGCATATGCACATTGCCGTCCTCGCTCTGCCACAGGGTCGGCTGAATCATCGGGACATAAAAGCCCCTGAGCGACTTCGTCGGCACGGTGCGCATGCGCTTCCAAGTGCGGCAGTCGTCGTCCGAGATATCAACAAAGCAGACCCAAAGAGTATTTCTCTCGTCCGAGGCGGGCGCTATGACTCTGCCGCTCCTGAGCCTTATAGGCTTGTTCTTGACGGGTCCTCTGCCGCCGCCTATATCGCCGGGCACAAGCTCGGCGGGCTCGCTCCAATCGATGCCGTTATCCGAGAGCGAGAAATACGTTTTCCACATCGGTATCTTCTTGCCGACTTTGAAAAAGAGCATTATCTTCCCGTCCGCGCGCCGGAAAAGCACCGGGTTCCAGTGCGGGATATTTCTGTCCGCGCTGACTCTGACGGGCTCGCTCCATCCGCCTTCACTGCGCACGCTCGTCAGAATATCGACATCGTCGGCGCTCTCTTTAGTGCCCGCGAACCAAGCGGCGACGACTCTGCCGTCGTCAAGCGGCAGAACGGTCGAAGCGTGGCAAGAATCAGTCGGCTTGTTTTCAAATATAAATTCCTTCAAATTTTCCAAAGCGTATCCCTTACCTTAACTTTTGTTGTTATCATTATAGAATCCCGCAGCCCGGAATGTCAACTTCGGGCCGCAAATTTCAACTCATTTTCAAACAATATATTTCGCGCGTCGAACCATTTCCGCAAAATACATTTAATTTTCTAAATTTTTCTCTCAATCATTGACAGTATTGCCATTAAATGGTACAATGGAGTCGAAATAGGGTATAGGTCAAATATAGGAGGTTTTTTAAAATGGAATCATTGGGTATCGTCAGGAAGATCGACGAGACCGGACGCATCGTGCTGCCAAAGGATTTCAGGCGCAGGCTCGCGCTTGAGCCCAACGCGGACGCGGTGGAGCTTTTTGCGGACGGAGATCAGATTATCATCCGCAAATATGCTGCGCGCTGCATCTTCTGCGGCTCGTCCGACGACACGATCGAGTTTTCCGGCAAGAGGGTCTGCCGAGACTGCTCTTCGAGACTCAGCGAAGTCATTCGACTGCAGAGCAAATAATAACACAGAGAGAAAAAATCCGCCGAATATATTTTCGGCGGATTTTTTAATTTGAGTCAAAAAGGTCGTCGTAGCTTATAGAAAGGATCTCTTTGAGCAACTTTATCTCGTCAGGATAAACATGCCGCTGCCCCACCTCAATTTTTGCAAGCGCGCTACGGGTAATATCGCAGCCGCCAAGCTGAAGTTTAGCCGCCACCTGTTCCTGCGTCATGCCGCGAGCCTCACGCGCTTTTCTTATATTGCCGCCAAACAGCTTCTCATATTCAGGATTCATTACACCACTCCATATATCCTTTTGGCGAAAATATTTTCAAATCTATTGACATCATTCTATCAGCGTGATATATTTATTTTGCACCTATATAGGTGCAAAATTTAGAAAGGAGGTTTCATTCTGCGGCAATGAAAAATTGACGACAGCCAATAAGTTTTGGTCAGAAAAATGTATAAAGTTTAAGGGTCTTGAAGGAGGTCAAACCATGTCTGAAAATTCTACCAACGTAAATGTTACTATCAACAATTCCGCCCCTGTTTCTCAGCTTAGAACAAACAGAGGACTCGCAAAATTTATAATTCTGTCAATATTGACGCTCGGCATTTACGCTCTTGTCGTTTTTGCCCACATCTCAGAAGAAACTAACATCATATGCAGCCGTTATGACGGTCAGAAGACCATGAACTACTGGTTGCTTGTTTTCATTGTCGGTCCGATTACTCTCGGCATAGGCTATCTTGTCTGGCATCATAAGCTCTGTGCAAGAATAGGCAACGAGCTCACCCGTCGCGGACTTGATTGCAAGTTCGGCGCAGGCGACTACTGGGGCTGGAATATTCTCGGCACACTCATCATTGTCGGTCCGTTCATATTCTGTTATAAACTCTTCAAGGCAATGAACACTCTCAACACAGACTTCAATTCAAAGGGTTGAGTAACATCCCGGAGGTGTTTGAATGAAAAAGATAAGAATACTGTCTCTGATACTCTGCCTTGCAATTATACTCGGATGTTTTACCGCCTGCGGCTCTTCTCCTAAAAAAGGAATTGTCGGCGACTGGACTATCCGGGGAGAAAAGGGAACATCAATAAGTTTTGACAAAGACGGTTCTTTCTCCTGGTATGCAGAACACGGCGACGGAGTTTACACAATTGCGAGCGATAAAACACTTGTCCTTGATATCCCGGACGAAAGAACTACGGATGAATTCACCTGGGACGAAGATTTTGACCAGGATAATCCCGCTTCGGACATATGGTATGTTGACGGAGATTTCCTTGTGTTTTTTGGCGAGTTTTATACCCGTACCGGAAAAGATCAGGAAAAGATACTCAAAAAGCACCTAAAAGCCGGTAGCAGCAAAGATGACAAAGGCGATAAAGATAACGATATCTCCAGTGCGGGCGGTACGGCAGCAAAAGTTCTCGACGCTTTTGACGGCGCCAACCTGACCGTCACCGGAATATCTCCGTTCTGCGAAGTCTCATTGGATACTTCTTCCTGCCCGTCGGAAGTACAGGATCATGTCCACTATGAATCTGACAAGAAATACTATTCAAACGGCGACTCGGTCGTTATCACGGCAAGCCTTTCAATCTGGGGAGGAGAAGGATATGAAATAAAAACAAAAACAAAAACATTTAAAGTTTCCGGTATGCCGGAATATATAACATCAACCGAGGGAATAAACCTCGATTCGCTTATAAAAGAGCGTGATGATTATGTGAAGGCAAAAACAGCGGAAGCTACCAATGCAGATTGGCTTTTTGATACTTATTATACAAGTTGCGGATATACATGCACTCAATATAAAAAAGTTACAAATACTTCCCTTTCGGACATCTACTTAGTTTCAACTAAACCCAGTAAACTCGGAAACCTTTCATACGGTGATAGTAATTTTGTCTACAACGAGCTTTGTTTTCTATATAAAATACAATTCACCTGGGAATATTTCGACATTTCTTCAGGCGCGGGAAACATGTATGTAAATGTCCGAGCAATCAATATTGTAAAATACCCGGACGGTACGATAAAATGGGGCTGCAAGAACATTGACGACCTCGACTTTCAAACCGTCGTATCTACAAAGGGCATTGAGGATTTAACTGCAACCTCGATTACAAGTAAAAGTACGGACTACGACATCAAAAAAATCACCCTCTAATCATTAATACATCTCGCAAAGCGAAAATCCGCCGACCACAAAGCCGGCGGATTTTCGCTATTCAATATTCATTTTACAGCTTCTCTATCGCCGCGACGGCATCTTTTACATACTTGTCGCCGACAAGCTCTGCCGCGCCCTCGTCAACGAGCTTCGCGGTCTTTTCTTCCATCGGGATCCTGCCGAGCACGGGCACGCCGAGCTCCTTGGCGGTCTCGTCGATGCGGCTCTCGCCGAACACCTTTATCTGCCTGCCGCAGTCCGGGCAGAGAACATAGCTCATGTTCTCGACCAATCCGAGCACGGGGATGTTCATCATTTTTGCCATGTTGAAAGCCTTTTTGACTATCATCGTGACAAGATCCTGCGGGGTCGTGACGATAATTATTCCGTCAACGGGCAGGCTCTGGAAAACGGTCAGCGGCACATCGCCCGTTCCGGGAGGCATATCAACGAACATGTAGTCGACATCGCCCCAGACGACCTCCGACCAGAACTGCTGGATAACTCCGGCAATAACAGGGCCGCGCCAGACAACCGGCGCATCCTCTTTTTCGAGCAGGAGGTTGACTGACATTATTTTTATTCCCGTCTTGCTCTCCATGGGCAGAAGTCCGCGCTCGTCGCCGACGGCGTTGCCGTGGAGACCGAACGACTTCGGGATGGACGGACCGGTGACATCGGCGTCCATTATAGCGGTCGCGTGTCCGCGCGCCTGCATGGCGGAAGCAAGCAGGCTCGTCACAAGGGACTTGCCGACGCCGCCCTTTCCGCTGACTACGCCGATAACCTTTTTAACATTGCTGAACTGACCGCACGGAACGCGCAGGTCCTTTTCAGAGCACTTTGATGAGCATGTTGAGCAATCGTGGGTGCATCCTTCACTCATTTTAAAACTTCCTTTCGGTTATATATTCTATATTATATGTTATTTTGCTATAATCTTTTCAACGACCCAGAGTATGCCGTAGATAATCGGCTGATGGGCTATATATATCACGAGCGCGTGGCGCCCGAGGAAGCACAGAGCCTTTGAGCGCTGGCGATAAGTAAACGCGGGGAATCTGCCGTTCGCCGCATAGACGCCGACAAATGTGCCGGTCAGGAACATAAACAGATGCGGCAGCAGCGGGAAATAATCCGCCGAATGGAACGAGGAATTGAAAAATCCGAGCGGCATGAAGTAGTTGGTTCTGTAGAGCACGGCGGGCAGATCAAATGTCTTGAGCCCCGCTATGCCGACATAGCCCGCCGACACGCCGTAGGTGAAGATATATATTGCTATACATATTATAATGCCGACTATCGGGTTTATCTTATCGAGTCCCGCGCGCAACGCCGAGAAGATGAGCATCGACAGCGAGAGCAGGTGGAGAATTCCGAAATATATCTCCGCGCCCTCGAAGTGCATCATCGGCATGATAACCGCCGTCACGACGGTCAGCGCGAGCGCGACGCATAAAAGGCGCACGCCTCGTTTAGTATTATTGTGGGACAGGCGCGAGGATATGCCCGATATGACTATAAACAGCGCCGCAAAAAACGGCTCTGCGGGGGTGAAAAAATCGAGCAGCTTCGTGCCGACTGCAATGTTGAAGAACTCGGACATGCTGTAAAACGCATGATAGAACACCATGCAGAACACGGCAAGCCCGCGAAGCTCGTCGAGCAGATATATTCTTTTCTTTCCGGCTGCCACGGCGCACCTCCCTGTATTCGGTAATGTATATTCTATCACAACCGCTCTATTTTGCAAGCCTTTCTTGACAACAGACGTGGTTTCGCCGTATAATTTTATAGTATGTCAATACGACTTCAAATAAAACGGCAAAGGATGGGCTCAGCATGAAAGACACCTATGAATCCCCGCTCAACTCCCGCTACGCGAGCGACCGAATGAAATATATCTTCTCGCCGGACTTCAAATTCAGAACATGGCGCAGGCTCTGGATAGCTCTCGCGGAGAGTGAAAAGGAGCTCGGGCTCAACATAACGGACGAGCAGATAGCCGAACTCAAGGCGCACAAGGACGACATAAACTATGATGTCGCCGCTGCCCGCGAAAAAGAAGTTCGCCACGATGTTATGTCCCATGTTTACGCCTACGGTGTGCAGTGTCCGAACGCCAAGCCGATAATCCACCTCGGCGCGACCTCCTGCTACGTCGGCGACAACACCGATGTTATTATCATGCGCGAGGCGATGCTGCTCATCCGCAAGGAGCTTGTCAATCTGCTCAATGTCCTCGCGAAATTTGCCGTTGAATATAAGGACATGCCCTGCCTTGCATTCACCCACTTCCAGCCCGCTCAGCCCACGACGGTCGG
>JBNMIN010000115.1:0-6596 GCA_050873305.1 Oscillospiraceae bacterium | reverse complement strand
TTTCAATCCACGCCCTCCGTGAGGAGGGCGACCTCGAGTATTTGCCCGAAGCTTTCGCCACGATCTATTTCATTCCACGCCCTCCGTGAGGAGGGCGACAGCAAAAACATACAAATATGCAACATTGCGTTTGTACATAGTGCATATAAAACTATATATTTTTGCAACAGCTGTGCTTTTTGCTTGACCTAAACAGTCGTAAAAGCACGGCTTTTTCGGTGCGAACATACAGCACTTTTTATGATCGATGCCGCTTCGCACTAAAGCATGAGGAGTCCCTCCGGCTGATATCCGGCCTTGGCTCCAATATGCTCTATTTTTGTTTGATAGTTGTTCCCGAGATTATAAAATCTCAGGCTGTCTTTTTCGGTGTCGATGAGCTGTTCGAGCTTGTGCTTTACTAATCTGTATTGCGCGGCGTCCAATACACATTCAAATACGCTGTTCTGAACCCTCTGACCGTAATTCACACATTCTTTCGCAACTTTCCGAAGCCGCTTTCTGCCTCCGGCGTCTTCGGTGTTGACATCATAGGTTATCAATACGAGCATAACGCACCTACTTCCACAGAAACGGGGGATATTCGTCAATGTCGCCGCGGATGTAGCGCGCTAACAGAAGCGCCTGAACATACGGCACGAGTCCCCATTGTATCTTTTCTTTCAGGAACGGGTGAGTCAGATTTTCGTCCCGCCTCGACTTCCAAAGCTTGAAGAACGACCGCCGACAGTCGTCGGTGAGGAGTACGGCACCGCTGTCTGTTTTTGCAAACATATTGCTCTGAAATGAACGGTTGTTTATTCCACTGAGCACAAATCTGTCGGCAAACGATGGACGCAGTTCTTCCATGAGGTCGAGCGCGAGCGATTTTCTGCCCGAGCGGTCGGTGTGCATCATGCCGACATATGGGTCAAGCCCTACGCTTTCAAGTGCATTCGCGCAGTCGTTCGCAAGCAGACTGTAGGCAAATGAGAGCAGAGCGTTTACGCAGTCGAGCGGCGGACGGCGGTTGCGCGTCTCGAAAGTGAAACACGGGTCGGGGTTGAGTATCAGCTCGTCAAATACCGAAAAGTATGTGCTTGCCGCTTCACCCTCGATGCCGCGGAGCGACCCGTCGTCCGTGCAGCTGCGAGCCGTGTATACGGATTTTTTAAGCCCTTCTGATGCGTCCTTGACTTTCTCTGCATCAATGCTCATCGGGTGGTCGCGCAATGAGCGCTCCAATACCCAGCGGGAGTTGAAAATCTTTGCGGTGATGAAATTTTTGGCTGTCTGCAGGCTTTCACTCGGACTGTCGGCTATACGGTATTGCTGCCTGCGCAGCAGTACATTACCCTGCACTCCGCCGCCGACCCTCGCGAGAAACCGTCCGCTTTGAGAGAAGAACGACAGCGACTTGTTTTGCTCGGCACATTTGCCCATGAGAGCCGGGCTTGCGCCCATGTATGAAAATGTCACTATCTGTTCGAGACTGTGCAGAGGGAATCTGCCCATCTCCGAGCCGTCCTTTTTGACAACAACATTTTCTCCGTCGAGCGTCAGATAAGCGTCGGGAGTCAGAATGTAGAGCGAGTTCATAAGCTTTTTCAATCGAAGTCACCGTCCTCGCCGATAGCGGAGTTTATATATTCCGCCGCGCTTTTGTTCTTGCACAGGGCAGGGAGACAGAGCTCTTTGAGCGAACAGGCGCTGCAAAATTTGCCTGTCTTGACTTTTGGCGTGTAGCCGCGGTTCATGTAGCTGTGCATCTCGCTGACTGCATCTTTCACCGCTTGGCGCAGTTCGCAGTTTATATAGACTTTTTCGCGCCGATGCGTCTCGCCGTAGAACATATATCCGAGTTCGATATCGACTCCGAGCATCTCTTCAAGGCACATCGCCTGCGCACACAGCTGAAGTCTGTCGGCATCGCCCGCTTTAGAAGAGCCGCTTTTGTATTCGATCGGCGTCGTCATCCATCTGCCCTCGCGCCCGCGCAGTTTTGCGCCGTTTTCGTCATCGCGTCTGAATTCGACAACATCGCATTCTCCGCTTATTCCGAGCTCTGATGAGAATACCCGCAGAGCCCGGACTGTTATCAGATCGCCGCGCTTTTCGCTGAGCGACGGGTCGTGCGCCCGTTCGTGGAATATTTCGCCGTTCACCGTGCGCAGATTTTCTGCCCAAAGTCCCTCAATGTGAATGAGAGCCCATTGCCTGCGGCAAAACATAAAGTGCTGTATTCCGCTTATTTGCAGAAAGTCACACTCCCTGTATGTCATTATACTCCCTCGATGATCTCAAGTTCAAGCCCGGGAAGCTCATCTGCAGATATAACATAGTCATCTGCACTCGAGGGAATGTTGACTTCGGGCTTCAATTCGACATGGACGCTGCGGTGTACCTTGCTGCTCGAATACTGACCGTCCTTGCAGTTGTGCTTCCACCAATAGACGCGCAGGACTTCCATCGAACCCTCGGGGCGCGCCGAAGAAGCGTCGTTGAGGAACAGCGTGCGCAGGCACTCTTTTATAATATCCGCGTCCTCTTCTGAGAATCCGGTCTTCTCTGCGAGCTGAACATTTATCGAGCCCTTTATCTCGTAGAGACCGAACTGGACGAAATGCTTCTGACCCATTGTGTCGGAGGAACGCGCCGAAGCGTCCTTGCCGTCCTTGACGGGCTCGCCGTTGACGCTCTTGGTTATCTGAATGGAGCGAACCTCTATCGGCGATACGCTCACGCCCTGATGTATGCTGACCGGACCGCGCACGCCGACCGATACACCGCTGCTGTCCTTGGATTTGAAAGCGAACACCTGACCGAATGAACGGACATCGAGCCACTTTTCGCAGGCTTCTTTTGCGTATTCGTTTATATCTTTCGTCTTTATGTTGCTTGACGCGCGCTCGCTCAGACTCTTGCAGCCGTCATCGCTGCGGTCGGCGGACTGGACAAATATATTATTGCCGAGATCCTGCATTCTGTTGCGTATTTTGCGCTTGATGCAGACATCGGACATCTCGCCGTAGCCGGAGTAGTCGGTGCGCGGGCGGTTTCCGTTGAGCGGATCGCCGTTTACATTTGCCTGATTTGCGGATACAAGAACTACGAAATCGATTTTGTTGTTAAGAGCTGCCATTTTAATTTTCCTCCTCATTGTTGCTTTCTTTCTTTGTATAGAGTTCGTTGCGCTGCAGGTAATAGCCTAAAAGGTAACTGTCCTCAAGCTGGCGGTTGAGGTCTTTTTCATCAAATTCGCTCAGATGACCGAAAATCTCGCCGATGAGGTTGTTGTAGTATATTCTCATTCCGGGCGAGAGCTTTGCAAAATACGGATTGAGGCTGTCGCGGATTATGCGGGAAGCGTACATGGGTCTCTCGCAGAATACCGACTGCATCCTTATTGCGTTCGGTTCTCTCTTCTCGTCTCGGTCATAGGTGTCGCGCTCTGCTTTTTCCATGACCGCGAGCAGACGCCCGAATTGATAGCTCCTGTCTTTCTTGTCTTTTTCAAGGGCCATTTCCCATTCCTCCTTTTTAGTAACGGTCCTGTATGCATATATAACCGCACAAGCGTTATAGAGAATTTTTATGCGGTTTGATTTTGTGTCGTAGGCGAGCGGCATAGACGCTCTGTGCATCAGCGCGCGGACGATGTCCTGCGGTATCGGCGCTTGGTCGATGACGCTGTGGAGCAGCCTCTGCGCCTGTTCGCGCATCACTCGGTCGTCGACGCTGAGTTTCCCGTTCTGCTCTGTGCCGAAGGCGCATTTGACTATTTCCCATATTGATGGTGACTGATATCCGAACTTTCCGCTTGACCAGTAACAGTGCTCTTTCCAGAAAACGAGACGGTTCAGAAAATCCGAACCTTTCAGCTCATTGTAGTATGTTATGGAGAGTCGTCCTGTCGTGGCGGCGTCGAACGACGCTATAACAATGTCGTCCTCCGCCGGAAGCTTGTCCTGCCATCCGCTCAGCGCCTTTTTCAGGTCGGCTTTGTAGTCGGTCGGAGTAACCGGAAAATCTTTTTTCTCTTCTTCGTCACTGTAGTTGGGCGTCAATGTTTCGGAGTCTTTGAACAGAGAAGCATCTCCCCTCGGACTCCAACAGACGAAGGTTCTGCTGCCTATTATAATTCCCTGATTCGCCGCAACCCAGGCGAGCGCGTTGTGCGCTTTCTGCGATGTCTCGTATCCGATGGTAGCCGCCTGCTGCGAGTCGGTAAAACGACCCCTGTAGGTGAAATTTGAGCTGTCATTTGCCGATATGAGCTTCGCGCCGTATGCCGACGCAACAGTTCCTTTCGGGTGGCTTTCGGTTATACGCTCATCTTTGCCCGATATCATGCAGAGCTTTTTCGGAGCTTCGTTCTGCAATGACCTGTAGTATCCGATGAATGCATCGAAAAGGCTTGTGTCTTTATAACATGCATCGTTGTCGCCTGTGTTCATAACGCGCCAACGAATCATATATTTGTCATATTTGCTCAGCGGCTTTCCGCTCTCGTCAAGCTCTATTAACTTTTCATCGGCGAGGTCGTCAATTATAGTTCCGCGCTCGATATAGGCGAGTATCGCGCGCACTTTCGGGTGGCTGAACTCGGATTCGGCCCATGCCCTGAGTTGATTCAGATACATTTCGTATTTGTTTCCGCCGTATGGCGCGATATAGAAAAGCTGATCGCTCAGCGGATGAGCACAGGCGGATGAAGTTCTTCCTGCGGACGCTTCCGTTGCCGGAATAATAGTTTTGCTGTCGTCTTTTGTGACGGAATCTGCCTGTACAAATTCGCCGTGTTCATCGAGAACTATTTCTATCTGCGCGTTCTGGATGACATGGGCTATCGGAGTCAGTGCAACGGGGTATTTTATAGATTGCTTTCCCGCCTGGTCGCTGTGACAGTCATATGTCTCAACGGCTCTTTGCCATATGCTCATTTATTCCACCTCCCCGAATTCTCTGAGTCCGATGAAATTGTCGAGGCCTTCGCCGAACGGCTTTATCGCCATGTTTTCGCGCACCGTCTTTGTTATCGTGCACTCCTCGGGTCGGGGGAATGTGATAACGCCCTCTTTCATCGTCGGGTACCAGAATCGGACGGTCATTCTGTTCTTTGTCTCGTCAGAATACGCTTCGTCCGCGTAGGTTATTCCGTGGTACATCAGCCCGAATGCGAGCTCGGGCGTCTCGTCGTATGCGCCTTTGCCGCTCCCGAATTCACATGGCTCAACATAGCCCTGACATTCGCGCGCGCCGAGGAAAATATCCCTGCGCCCGCCTTTTTCAATCATGCGCTTTGCTATGTTGTGATGCTTGTTCTCGTTGCGGTCGCAGATGAGCTCCGGGCGGTTCTCGTTCCACTCAAAATGCGCCTGCACCTGATAACGGCAGTCTTTGAGATAGGTGTAGAATGAGAGGTCGTTTCCGCCGTTGTATTTTATCGGCCGGATGCCCTTGACCTCCGTCTGGATTGGATTCATCACTCTGACCTTGTCGATATACCAGACGATAGTGGGCTTCCAGTAGATCGAGTGGAGAATACCCTTGAGAGCTTCGTATGTCGGGATTTGATAGCTTGCCTTTTCTCCGCCGACGCGCATTACCGGGTCGGAGAAAAGCGCGTAGTCTCCGAATACTTCAAATGTCACTATATTCGGATGTTCCATATGCTGCACACCTCCTGTGTTTATTTATAATGTGATTGCTTCGCGGCTTTCGCCGTCAAGATTGAGTCCGAAATCTTCGTTGTAGAATTCTTCGATCAGCGCGAGCGCGATGCCGTCTGCTATGGGGTGGAGCGCGCCGCTGTCCGCAAGGGCTCTGCGCTGATTTTCATAGAGCGAGACGGTGTATGCCCGCGCTTTTTTGATGAGTTTTTTGAGATACTTTATGTCCTCTTCGGCTCGCTTGGAGCCGAGTTCGGCGATTATCTCTTTTCCCTCGCCGTATGGCACGATAACATCTGTCGTGCGGCTGCCGAAGACAGTGAACCTGCTCCCGGCGGTCTTGAACGCCTGAGTCAGCGCGTATTTTTCGCCGTTTGCTTTTAAATAAGGCGCATTTGCGTATGTCCTGTCGAGCGAGAGAAGATCAAAGAGAGTGAACGGCGAACCGTCGATTTTTATCGGCATATCCTGCGCGCCGATGTCGGATTGAATATAGAGCTTCTTGTAGTAGGCGTATACCGCCTCGTCCGAGGTAAGCCCCGACGGGTACTTCTCGGGATGATATTTGTAGTCGGACAGCAGGGACATGCACGCCATCTTGCCGTCTTTTATGCTTCTGAGCATGCCGAGGTCTTCGCCGCGGCAGTTTATTATGAACACATCGGCAGCTTCGTTGAGCTCGCCGTTGCGGTTGCATCTGCCCGCCGCCTGTATCACGCTGTCGAGCCCTGCGCAGAGCCTTATCACGCAGCCGAACGAGACATCGACGCCAGCTTCTATGACCTGCGTCGAGATGCAAACCACTTTCGGCGCGTTTGGGTCTGTGCGCTTTTTCTCAAGTGCGCTGTTTATCTCGGATATGACCGCCATTCTGTGCGCCATGCACATTCCGGCAGAAAGATGGAAAACCACGGTGTTTTCTAATTTCATCTCAGTGAACAGATA
>JBNMIN010000114.1:0-6613 GCA_050873305.1 Oscillospiraceae bacterium | reverse complement strand
TACATCTCCTTCTGCACGACATCGGTGGTGTCGCCGACGCCGCGGGCAAACAGCTCCGTATGCTCGAACACGGGAGTGCGGATCTCCTTGAAGCCGAAACGCGAGGCTATATCGAGCAGGGTATTTTCAAGAAAGCGGTTTTTATAGCTCGCCGCGGGCAGCACATCCTGGGTGCCCTTGACAGCTTTCGTAAAAAGAGCCATGTTTTTGTTCCTTCCATAAAAACATTAAATCCCGCCGTTGGCGGGATGAGCGAAAAAGCTCCGGAAAAAGCCGCCCGGCGGGAAATACCGCCGGGGCGGGTCAAAGCTTATTTCGGGTTGACTATATCGCGCCAATCAAGGTCGCCGCGCGCAAGGCTGTGAATAAGAGCCTCGGCGGTGGCTATATTGGTGGCAACGGGGATGTTGTGCACGTCGCAGAGTCTGAGAAGATTTGCTTCGTTGGGCTCGTGCGGCTTGGGTGTGAGCGGATCTCTGAACATGAGCAGAAGATCGATCTCGTTGCAGGCTATTCTGGAAGCTATCTGCTGGTCGCCGCCCTGACTTCCGCTGAGGAAGCGCTGAATCTCAAGTCCCGTTGCTTCGGCTACGAGCTTGCCGGTAGTGCCGGTCGCGCACAGGGAATGGCGGCTCAGGATACCGCAATAAGCTATACAGAACTGGGTCATAAGTTCTTTTTTTGAGTCGTGAGCCATGAGAGCGATGTTCATTGTGTATCCCCCTTTTCCGAGTTGTTGACTTCGCTGGTCATGTTAATATCATATCAGAGAAACCGGGTTATGACAAGAGTTATTTGTAACTTCTTACAAAATTTTAATAAAAATCCGACCGATTATTCCTCTGTTTCGGAATTTTCGCTGTCTTCGGCGGGTGACACTTCCTCAGCCGCGGCTTCTTCCGGCTTTTCCTCCTCTTCCTCGCTCGGAGTGCAGGCGACGGTAACCAACTGCTCACCCTCGGACACACGCATGACTCTGACGCCCTTGGAGGGTCTTGCAAACGTGCTTATCTGCGAGACGGGAATGCGGATTATAATGCCGTCGGACGAGATGAAGATGACATCCTCGCTCTCGTCAACGACCGCTATCGCGGCAACGTCGCCGTAGGTCTCGGTGCGGTAGTTTATCGTGCCCTTGCCGCCTCTCGACTGGAGTCTGTAATCTGAAGGCTCGCTGCGTCTGCCGTAGCCGGTGGTGCTGACGGTAAGGACTGTCTTTGCGTCATCGAGCACTTCCATGCCGACGACTTCGTCGCCCTCGCGCAGTTCGATTGCCTTGACGCCGCGCGCCGTTCTGCCGAGCGGTCTCGCGTCGTTTTCATTGAAGCGGATACCCATGCCCTTGCGCGTGGCTATGAGCAGATCGTCGTTGCCGGAGGTCAGGCGCACCCATGCGAGCTCGTCGTCATCGTCGAGATTTATCGCGATAACGCCGTTCTTGCGGACGTTGCGGTAAGCGTCGAGGCTCGTGCGCTTGATGATACCCTTGCGCGTGACCATGCACAGGAACGCATCGGGGTCATATTCGGGCACTCTTATCATCGCCGACACCTTCTCGCCCGCTTCGAGGGGCAGAAGGTTGACTATATTCATGCCCTTGCTGTTCTTCGAGCCCTCGGGCACTTCGTAGCCCTTGAGACGGTAAGTCCTGCCGCGGGTGGTGAAGAACATGACATAATCGTGGGTCGAGCAGGTGAACATGGTCTTTGCCACATCCTCCTCGCGCCTTGTCATGCCCTTGACGCCTCTGCCGCCGCGGTGCTGGATTGAATATGCGTCGGTGGGTATGCGCTTGATATAGCCGAGGTTCGTCATGGTGAACACGCAGGTCTCCTCGGGGATAAGATCCTCGATATCGACCTCGCCGCTGACATTTTCAATGACGGTGCGGCGGTCGTCGCCGAACTTCTCGGCAATGGCGCCGGTCTCCTCGCGGACTATAGTAAGTATTCTCGACTCGTGTTCGAGAATGTCGATGAAGTCGGCAATCTTTTCTTTGAGCTGAGCCATCTCGTCCTCGACCTTGACGCGCTCGAGTCCGGTCAGCTGTCCGAGTCTCATCTGGACTATCGCCTGCGCCTGAATCTCATCGAGACCGAAGCGGTTCATGAGCGCTTCGCGTCCCTCGGGGATGCTCTTCGATGCGCGCAGGATAGCTATGACTTCGTCGATGAAATCGAGCGCTGTGAGCAAGCCCTCAAGGATATGGGCACGCTCCTGAGCTTTTTTCAGATCGTACCTTGTGCGGCGTGTAACTATCTCGCACTGGTAGTCGATATACTGCTGGAGAATCTGCTTTAAAGTCAGTATCTTCGGCTCGCCGTTGACGAGGGCGAGCATAATAACTCCGAAGGTCGACTGGAGCTGAGTGAAGGAATAGAGCTGGTTGAGAACGACCTGAGGGTTCGCGTCGCGCTTGAGCGTAATATCGATATGCATTCCGGAGCGCGAGGAATAGTCGTGGATATCGGAGATACCCTCGATGCGCTTGTCCTTGACGAGGTCGGCTATGCTCTCAATGAGCTTCGCCTTGTTGACTCCGTAAGGAATCTCGGTGACGACTATCTTGTGGCGGTCGCCCTTTGTTTCAACTATCTCGGCGCGGGCGCGAACTATAATCCTTGCCGCGGCCTGTGCCGTAGGCGGTGCGGATGCCCGCTCTGCCCATGATTATGCCGCGGGTCGGGAAATCGGGACCAGGCAGATGAGTCATAAGCTCCTCGAGCGTCGCGTCGGGGTTATCTATCAGGCAGTTCATGGCGGCAACGACCTCGCGCAGATTGTGCGGAGGGATATTCGTCGCCATACCGACCGCTATACCGACAGAGCCGTTGACAAGCAGATTCGGATATCTCGACGGGAGAACCGTGGGCTCCTTGAGTCGGTCGTCGTAGTTCGGAATGAAATCGACAGTCTCTTTGTCGATATCCGTCAGCATTTCGAGCGAGAGCTTCTTGAGCTTCGACTCGGTGTAACGGTAAGCAGCAGGCGGGTCGCCGTCGACGGAACCGAAGTTTCCGTGACCGTCAACGAGCGGATATCTCATGGAGAAGTCTTGCGCCAGACGCACCATTGCGTCATAGACGGAGGCGTCGCCGTGAGGATGGTAACGGCCGAGCACCGAACCGACCGTATCCGCGCACTTACGGTACGGCTTGTCCGGATAAAGACCGTTTTCGTACATGGTATAAAGTATGCGTCTGTGGACGGGCTTCAAGCCGTCGCGCACATCGGGCAGAGCACGCGAGGTGATGACCGACATGGAGTAATCCAGAAAGGATTTGCGCACTTCTCTATTGATCTCGACATTGATTATTTTTTGTTCGTTATATGCTTCGTCAAAGCTCACAGAGATCTACTCCTTTCCGTTATATGTCCAGATTCTGGACGTATTTTGCATTGGTTTCGATGAACTCGCGGCGCGGCTCGACCTTGTCGCCCATAAGAATGGAGAAAGTCTCGTCCGCGAGCATCGCGTCCTCTACATTGACGCGCAGCATCGTGCGGAAGTCGGGATCCATTGTCGTCTCCCAGAGCTGCTCGGCATCCATCTCACCGAGACCTTTGTATCTCTGGATATCGCAGCTGCCCGAGCCGCCGAACTCCGCCATGAACTGGTCGCGCTCCTCGTCGGAGAAAGCGTATCTTATCTTCTTGCCCTTGCTGACTTTGAACAGCGGGGGCTGAGCGAGATAAACATGACCCTGCTCGATAAGCGGGCGCATATAGCGGAAGAAGAAGGTCAGCAGCAGCGTTCTGATATGCGCGCCGTCGACATCGGCATCCGCCATGATAACTATCTTGTTGTAACGAAGCTTTGTTATATCAAACTCGTCGCCAATTCCGGTGCCGAGGGCTATGACAATAGGCATGAGCTTCTCGTTGCCGATAACTCTGTCGAGTCTCGCCTTTTCGACGTTGAGCATCTTGCCCCAGAGGGGAAGAATCGCCTGGAAGCGTCTGTCGCGTCCCTCTTTTGCGGAGCCGCCTGCGGAATCTCCCTCGACGATGTAGAGCTCTGTGCGCTCTGCGTCGCGCTCGGTGCAGTCGGCAAGCTTGCCGGGCAGGGAGTTTGAATCGAGCACGGATTTGCGGCGAGCCAGCTCGCGCGCCTTTCTCGCAGCTTCTCTCGCGCGCGAAGCGTCGAGAGCCTTCGAGAATATCGCCTTTGCGACTGCGGGATTCTCTTCGAAATAGGTCATCAGCTTCTCATAGACCGTTGTTGAGACGAGCTGGGTTATGTCGGTGTTGCCGAGCTTGCCCTTAGTCTGTCCTTCGAACTGAGCCTCGGTGAGCTTGACGCTGATAACAGCAGTCAGTCCCTCGCGGACATCGTCGCCCGAGAGCTTCTTGTCGCCGTCTTTGAGAATGGAATATTTGCGTCCGTAGTCGTTGAAAACGCGGGTCAGAGCGGTCTTGAAGCCGGTCTCGTGAGTACCGCCGTCAACGGTGTGGACGTTGTTTGCAAACGAGAGCATAGTCTCGTTGTAGCTGTCTGTATACTGCATGGCGATCTCCGCGCTTCTGTCGCCGTGCATGGCGGAGAAGTGGATCGGCTTTTCATGCAGGGGAGTCTGACCGCGGCTTGTGGTCAGATAATCGACGAAGCTCGAAAGTCCGCCCTCGTAGCAGTAGGTGCGCTCGATGATATTATCGGGGTCGCGCCTGTCCGCAAGGGTTATACACAGTCCCGCGTTGAGGAACGCGGACTCGCGCAGGTGTCTTTCAAGGGTCTCGAAATCATAGACCGTGGTCTCGCGGAAAATCTCGGGATCGGGCTTGAAGCGTATGGTCGTGCCGGTCGCCGAAGATGTGCCTATCTCCTTGAGGTCATAGTCGGGGTGGCCGCCGTTCGAGAAGCGCTGCTGATAGACATGGCCGTTCTGCGCGACTTCAACTTCGAGCCACTCGGACAGGGCGTTGACGACGGACGAACCGACGCCGTGCAGACCGCCGGAGACTTTGTAGCCGTTGCCGCCGAACTTACCGCCGGCGTGCAGGACGGTCAGAACGACCGTCACGGTGGAGATGCCCATCTTTTCGTTCATGCCCACGGGGATACCGCGTCCGTTATCCTTGACGCTGATAACATCGCCCGGAAGTATCTCAACATCGATATTCGTGCAGAAGCCCGCGAGAGCTTCGTCTATGGAGTTGTCGACTATCTCATACACAAGGTGGTGCAGACCGCGCGGACCCGTCGAGCCGATGTACATACCGGGGCGCTTGCGGACCGCCTCAAGTCCCTCAAGAACCTGAATCTGGCTTGCATCGTATTCCTCGGTGACCTTGGTGTTCATATCCTTATCGAGCTCAATGTCTTCGTCGAGCACGAGCTCGTCCTGATTCTCGGCGTTCTCTTCAAGGATCTCGTTGTTCTCATTGTTATCCAAAGCTTTCATCCTCCTTCTCCAAAGCTATAAAAACGAATTACTGATTCGTCAGGGTGGAGAACATGTTCTTTTTCTTCTTCGCTTTCTTGGGCTTATACTTCGGCGGATTTTCGAGTCTCATTCTCGCGCTCTTGGACTTCGCGAGATACTTGTTGACCTGGACAACGGGAGAGATCATGTCCGCGCTCATGTAATCGACGCAGTTTGCGAGCAGATCCTGATCATTGTTGAGCTCGCCGAGGACGGTGACGGCAATAATGCTCTGGATCTCGTTCGTGCCGTCGTCATAAATCTCGTTGAGGAGATTGAAGAGCTTTCTCATCTTCTGCGGGTCGTTCTCTTTTATGACCTTGATAACCACGGGAGCGGCGTGATTTTTAAAGAAATCCTCGGGCAGGAACTCGCCGTAGGTCTCGATATTCTTTCTGTATTCGTCGCGCAGCTCGGGATAGATAACGCTCAGGCGGTTCGCGAAGGTGTTCGCGTCATAGCACGCCTCGCCGCTCTTCGCCGCAGCCTTCGATACGGGGGTGGGGAGCTTCACTTTTCTCTTATCGGCTGTGCCGTTCTTGCCGAAGCTCTCTTCGATAAGCTCGGCATACTCGTCCGAGATAAACTTGATGTCCTTGTCGTCGGCGGTCTCAACGTCGAGCAGGGAGTGGGCTATCTTCGCGAAGTCGGTCTCGTTAGCGCCCTCTTTCTGCGCCCAGAGCAGAGCTATCTTGTTGTCGTAGTGCTCGATGCGCAGAGCCTTGTTGTCGCCGGAAAAATCCATAACGGCGCGGCCGCTCGTGACGGAGACGGGGATACCGTCGGAGATATCTGCGGGAGTGGTGATTCTGAAGCCGCACTTCGTGAGGGTCGGCTCGAGGTTCTTGTAGATGTCGTTCATCGCTATACGGATATCGATCATAACTGTTCTCCTTAAAAAATACTCTGCACAGAGTATATATCAGTCCGTCGAAAAAGTCTGCCGTTGCACGGGGTCTCAGGGCTCCCCTGTGTAAGGGGAGCTGTCACGGCAAAGCCGTGGCTGAGGGGTTGTTGTAATGAAAGTTCAAATACCGGGCAATTTCTAAGAATTGCAGCTTATTCAAAACAATCCCTCCGGCGCTCCCGCGCCACCTCCCTTTGCACAAGGGAGGCTTTGATTCCCGAGAAACCGAAAAACAGATTTGTCGACAAGATGTTATATACTCTGCACAGAGTATATATTATAT
>JBNMIN010000113.1:0-6811 GCA_050873305.1 Oscillospiraceae bacterium | reverse complement strand
AGCTTATTCAAAGCAATCCCTCCGGCGCTTCGCGCCACCTCCCTTTACACAAGGGAGGCTTTGATTCTGATTCCTATAAAGCCCCAAAACCGGGTTTATCGACGAGCCGGGACTGCCGTTTTCGCGGCAGTCTTTTTTTATGCCTTGAAGCGGTAGCCCGCGCCCCACACGGTTTCGATATACTGCGGGTTGGAGCTGTCCATCTCGATTTTATCGCGGATTCTGTTGATATGGACGGTGACGGTCGAGGTCTCGCCTATCGCGTCAAGTCCCCATATTTTATCGAAGATTGCATCCTTGCTGTAGACCACATTCGGGTTTGACGCGAGGAACTCGAGCAGGTCGAACTCCTTGTTCGTGAGCGTGACCTCCTTCTCGTTGACAAACACGCGGCGGGCATGGGTATCTATCGAGAGCTTGCCGACATTTATAATATAATTGACCGGCTCTTCGCCCTTTGAGGTCAGGCGCTCGTAGCGGGCAATGTGCGCCGTGACGCGCGCGACGAGTTCGGAGGGGCTGAACGGCTTGGTTATATAGTCGTCCGCGCCGAGACCGAGTCCTCTTATCTTGTCTATCTCGTCCTTCTTCGCCGAAACCATGAGCACGGGGCACTCCTTGTGCTTGCGTATCTGGCGGCATACCTCGAAGCCGTCAATCCCGGGGAGCATGACATCAAGTATCACGAGGTCATAGTCCGAGCCGAGTGCCTTATCGAGTCCGCTCTTTCCGTCGAACTCCATCTCAACCGTATAGCCGTTCGCCTCGAGATAATCGCGCTCGAGTTCGGCTATATTTTTTTCGTCCTCAACAACGAGAATCTTTTTGCTCATTTTTCTCTCTCCTTCTTATTTTGCCTGCGGCAAATCTATTATCACCTTGAGCCCGCCAAGCTCGCTCTCATCCGCGCGGATGGACGCGCCGTGGCGGTCTGTTATCTGCTTTGTTATCGCGAGGCCGAGTCCGCTTCCGTTTTTGTGACCCGTCCGCGCCTTATCGCCTCTGTAAAAAGTTTCAAATATCTTATCGCGCTCGTCCGCCGGGACTCCCTGACCGTTATCTTCGATAGATATCTCGGTGTGTCCGTTTTCGCCGTTTCTGACGGAAAGCATTATTTTAGCCGTTCCGTCCTCCGCGCCGTATTTGCGGCTGTTGTCGATAAGATTGTTGAGCACACGTTTAAACTGGGCGGGATCGATATTTATCTCCCTGTCCTCGTCGCACTCAAAGTTATATATGAACTCTATCCCCGCCTCGCCGAGGGTGTCGGCGGCATAGGCTGTATACTCTTCAAAGAAGTCCTTTGCCTTTATCTTTTCAAAATAAAACGGTACTTTGTCAAGACTGAGCTTCGAGAGCATCGAGAGCTCGGAAACGAGGGTGTCCATGCCCTGGGCGGTGTCATAAATGACCCCGACATAGCGCATCTTTTTCTCGTCCGTGTCGGCTATGCCGTCGAGTATGCCGGAGGCGTAGCCTTTTATAGTAGTCAGCGGAGTGCCGAGATCGTGCGAGATGCCGGCGATAAGCTGCATCCTGTTTTCTTCATATTTCTGCTGCTGCTCGACCGACTCCTTGAGCCTCTGGCGCATCTCTTCAAAGTCCGCGCAGACCTGACCTATCTCATTCTTGGAGCTGTAGGGCACTTTATAGTCAAGGTTGCCGTCGCGCAGCTCATGGGTAGCCGTCTGGAGTATGGTCATCGGCTCCATAATACTCTTGAGCATGAGGATAACGAGCAAGCCGTTTGTTATGATTATCGCGACGACCGCAACGACCGCCGCAATGGCGATGATATTGTTGCCCTTTATCGGTATACCGGAGCTGCCGCTGTAGATGCCGGAGCTGACGATTGCGTTTAGATTTTTGTTGACGACAATTATTTTTACAATGCCCTCGCCCTCGACGGAAAAGACATCGGTAACGACCGTTCCGCTGTCGTCCGAGGTGACAAACGGGCTGTTTATATCGCTCAGGCTCTTGCCGCAGATATCAATGACCGCGCCGACCATCTCATAGACATCCGCTTCTACAGTCTTGTATATTATCTCGTCGTTCGCGAGGATCATAATATCCGAGCCGTCTCTCTGAATATTCGCACATGCGCCGAGAACGGCGTCGCTTATTCTGTCCTCCATGCCGCTGCCGGACTTGGTTATCCCCGCTCTGAGCGGCGCGATACGCCTTTTGTCCATAGCGCCGAGCCTGTCGGTATCTTTCTTTTCGGGAGTCTTTATCTTATCCTCAAGCGACGCGACGTTGAACTGCGTCTTGTAAAGCAGGAAAGAGCCGAACGACGGGTCGAACGACATTTTCGACGTTGAAAAGTACGTTATCGACAGAGTAGTCAGCAACAGCACCGCGGTTATAATCACCACGGGGATGATGACCATAAGCATATTCGACAGGACAAGTTTGTTTCTGATGGACATATTTTTGAGCACGGATATTCTCCTTTTTTTGAAAAGGTTTTCCACCGCCGCAAACGCGGAATATCGAGGCATCTGCGGTCAAAAATAAGCTCGGTGATGATATTGAAAAACGGGTTTCGCTATGTCTTTGTCTTTCTCCTCGGCGCGGTAATATACAACCTCGTCGAGGTGATTTTCCGCGGCTACACGCACTGGTCAATGTCCGTAGCCGGCGGTTCGGTGCTGCTGATTTTTTATCTTCTGAGCGACTGGCTCGCCGCGCTCCACCCCGTGATAGGCGGCATGATAGGCGCGCTCGTTATAACCTGCATCGAGCTTATCGCCGGGGTGATATTCAACATTCTGCTCGGGCAGGATGTCTGGGACTATTCGAATATGCCGCTGAATTTTCTCGGGCAAATCTGCCTGCCGTTTTCGGCGGTTTGGTTCATTCTCTATTTCCCGGCAGAGTACCTGTGCCTCGCGCTCAAAAGAAAATTCGAGCCGAAGGAGCAAAATCAGTTCGAGGCGATGTAGTCGGCGATGCCGTCGACCGTCGCCTGAGCGAGCTTCTCCTGGACGGAATCCGACCAGAGGAGCTTGCACTCGCTGATATTGCTGACAAAGCCGTATTCTATAAGCACTGCGGGGCACTCCTCGATTCTCGTCACGCGGAACGGATACATATTCGTGCCGCGGTCTATCTTATTCAGAGTCGCCGAGCCTGCGCCCGAATATATGCTGCTCTTATAGGCGGATACTATCCGCTTATGGACGGCTGACGCCAGCGGGAACGAATAAGCCTGATAGTAATATGCCGTAGTTCCCATCGGGCTCGCGCTCTCGCTCGAGTCGCAGTGGACGGCGATAAACATATCGGGGTTCTTCGTCCTGCCCATATTCGCACGGGCGTCGAGAGAAACATATGTGTCATTAGAGCGCGTCATAATGACAGTTGCGCCGCGGGCTTCGAGCTTCGCTTTTATCTTCTGGGCGAGGAGCAGGTTTATCTGCTTCTCATATTTTTTGGAGCTGTTGGGGTTATATGCGCATATCGCGCCGGAATCGTTGCCGCCGTGACCAGCGTCTATCATAATGACGCTGCCGCTGAGCGACGAAGCGGGTTTCGCCTTAATTTTGAGAGTGAGGCAGCCGTCCGAAGTATAGCCGACGGAATAGCCGTAGAATCTGCCGGGAGTCTTGAGTGTCAGGCGCAAAGTCAGCGTTTTCGCCTTGCTGTCCGTTATCCACTGGGCGGCGGAGACTATCTTGCTGCCGGAGACATTAATTTTGCCGGCGACATTGCCGGAATGGCTGAAGGTGATATCAACATATTTTCCGTTGAACGCCGTCACGGCATAGAGCGAGCCGCCCGAAGCCTGAGACGAAGGAATATACGACTGGTTCTTGACCGCGACATTGAACGGAACTTTCCAGGTGAAACCGAATTTAATAGTAGTCGCATCGGAGTTTGAGGAGCTCGAGACTACGGAGACTTTATTCTGCGGAAGATTGTAGCCCTGAGCTATTAACTTCGTCTTGCTTGCGAGTATATTTCTGCCGCTGGCGAGGCGGTAATATTTGCTGCCGCCGTAAGTATATTCGCTCGAAATATAATCAAACGTTCCCGCCGGGAGCGGAGAGCTGTAGGGCACGCAGTCGTCAACTACATTCGCGGGCATCGTCTCGCAGAGCGAGGTTATCTCGCACATCTTCGATCTGCCCGCAACACCTGCATAGGCGTAAGGAGTGAGCATCTTCGACGGGTCGAAATCGACATTTCCGCCCGTGCTCGGAGAGGTAGTGTCGGACGGTTTATCGGTTGACGGATGCTCGGTGGTATCGGGCTGGGTCGGGGTCGGGTCGGGAGTCGGAATGACCGCGCTGACGCTGACGCTCGCGCCGCTCATCGTGGCGGAGAGCCCGTTGAAGCTTGCATATACTTTTATTCTTCCGAGCGACTGCACTTTTAATGTGCTCGCGGGAATTGAAATCTTGCCGCTGTAGACGGCGAAATCCGAGTTTTCGTCGAGCTTTGTGCCGTTTTCGTCCTGAACGAAATTGGACTGCTGCTTGAGCTTCACTTTCGTGCCGCCGAGGCTCGCCGTAACATCGGAGCCTTTGAGTGCGGTCGCGGTGACGGTGATACTGCTGCCGCCCGGCACTTCCATAGATTTTGTCGGGGTTATCGACTCGAGTATTTTTATTTCATATGTAACGGTATATTTATGCGTCTTCCCCTTATGCTCAAAGCTGAATTCGTTCTTCCCGACCTTGAGCTCGGACTCGAACGAGAAATCGCCGTTTGCCTCGCGTTTTACATCATTGCCGTTGAGCTTCAAGGGACTCAGCGGGCTGCTTGAACCTGTAAAGGTTATTTTCGATTCGTTTGTGGTCTTCGTGCTGCCCTCAAAATTTCTGAGTTCAAAGTCCTTTTCAAGCTCTTCGCGGCTGCGCTCCGCAATATATTTGAGAATTGCCGAAGCGAGGGAATTATCCGACGAGAAGAACTCATAGTCGTACATGACCGTTCCCACGCAGGAGTCGAGCGAATCGCAGGCATCGAGCTGTTCGGTTATCATCATCGCCTCGTCCGTGCCGTCGGACGCAAAGAGATCTGCACGCACAGCCGCCGCGAAGCTCAGCCCGCTCCCGCGCGCGGAGTCGTTCACCTGCTCGAGCGAAGAGACATATTTTTCGCCCGCCGAGGACTTGTCCGCAGGGAAGCTTATAAGAAAATCCGCGAATCTTGAATCGAGCACAGCCGCGCAGTCCGCCGCATTTGAAGCATCGGCAAAGAGCGCCGCGCTGACTTTTTTATTTTCGGAATGGAGAGTGCCGACGGCGTTCTTTCTCTGCTCGGCGGTCATATCGCCGGAGAACGCCACGCAGTCGAAGCTGCTTCCGAGCGAAGATAATTCGTCTTTTCCGAACTCGGTGCCGCCGTAAACAAGGCAGACATAGAGTCCCTGCTCTTTCGCCTTTTCCGAGAGCACTGAGAGGACATCTGTTTTCCCGTCCGAGCAGGCAAAGCCGCGCTCTTCGGGGACTGCAATAAACACCGAATCAAAGCCTTTGTTTTTTATATTTTCCGCCGCTTTCGCTATTATATCGGAGTTTGTCTTCATATCGGAAGAGGACGAAAGACCGAGCTTGTCCGTTCTGACGAAAATTGCAGAAAGCTTCGCGGGGCGCGAAGTGACGAATTGGACATTGCTGCCGTCGTCGCCGGTGACTTCTGTTGTGCCCGGCTTTTTGCCGCCGAGAAACGACAGAATTTTATCCGTTCCGACTATGCCCGCGCTCACCGCCATGCTAAGGAGCAGCAGGACAGCGACGGACATTACTATTACGGCATTTCTCTTTCCCTTCGTCATTTCGTTTGCCCTCCGTCAGAAAAGTTTTCGCCAAAAAGGATGTGATATCCCCAATTTATAATAAGACAGTATACATTATAACATATTTTCGAGATTTTGCATTTCTTTTTTTGCGTTTTCGTTGATTTTTCCGAACATATATGAATATGAAAAAAGCGCGAATCCGCAATAGGCATTTAGCGGACGGACGAAAGACAGCTGGCGGGCGATAATATCACTGTTCTCCGCCCACTCGGAGCTCCCCGACCTGGCATTTTTATCCTGAGTCCCGCATTTATAGGCGGCAAGACCCCAGATTATCCCGACGCGCCCGTCGGAGACAGAAGCCCAGCGTTTTGCTGTCTTTTCAAACGGCAGAGACTGATTTTCAAAGCCGAAATAGACCTGCGGGATAATATAATCGGCGTAACCCGGAGTGGAGAGCCACAGCTCGACATCCGCGAACAGAGCGTTTTCGTTGCCGTCGATATTGCCCGCGGGACTTATCGAAAATATCTTGTCGCTGCCGTAGCTTTTAACGAGCGAATAAAGACCCGCCGCAAACGCACTGACGCTGTCGCGCCGCCACTCGTTGAGTCCTTTATCCCCGCCGCCGGAGACATAAGCTTCATATTCCGCGCGGTCTATGCTCTCGTCGCGCGTGGGATAGAAATAGTCGTCGATATGTATGCCGTCGACCTCGTAGCCATCCAAAATTTCGCGCACGCCGTCATATATCAGCGCGTGGACATCGGTTGACGCGGGGTCGAAATATATTCCGTTTTTGAGCTGGATAACTGCATCCGTGCCAATGAGCTTTTTCGCCGGGCTCCCCTGCGGCAGAGAGTCAATATTATCGGACAAGCTGACTCGAAACGGGTTTATCCACGCATGAATTTTGAGTCCGGCTCTGTGGGCGCATTCGACCATCACTTTCAGCGGATCGAAGCCCGGGTCGCTCCCCTTGCAGGAATATTTTGACCACGGGAAAAGCTTCGACGGATAGACGGCATCGGCAAAGGCGCGGACATGGACAAAAACCGT
>JBNMIN010000112.1:0-6835 GCA_050873305.1 Oscillospiraceae bacterium | reverse complement strand
TAACATTGTGCAATTTTCGCGGGCGGATGATATCTAATCATACCACGCACTTTTTCACTATTCACATTTACCTATTACCTTGAGCGAAGCGAAACAACCCCTCAGTCCCGGCTTACGCCGAGCCAGCTCCCCTGCAGGGGAGCCTATGGACGGGCAAGTTTGGCGGTTGCTTTTCGTGCCGCTGTCGCGGCAGCGGTGCGTCGAGTCGCCGCACCCTACGAAGTGCGCGTCAATAAAATTGTGCAATTTCGCGGGCGGATGATATCTAACCATACTATGCACTTTTTCACTATTCACTTTGCGGGCGGATGATATCCGCCCCTACTTACTTTAAGTATCAGCGAAACAAACCCCTCAGTCTCGGCTTACGCCGAGCCTGCTCCCCTGCAGGGGCGCCTATGGACGGGCAAAGTATATCATTTGATTATAGTAGGACGCGAATGTAGTGAGCCAATTATAAACAAATCAAAATTGTTGTATCGGCTGCGCCGATAGCGGACAGCCGCAAGGGCTGTCCCTACAAGTTGCAAAAGACAAGAATCACTGCAAACTTCGCGGGCGGATGATATCCGCCCCTACGGTCGGCAGAATAAATCTTTACAAAGATCGCATGCCGCTTGCGCGGCATCGGTGAGTCGAGTCGCCACACCCTGAGCGAAGCAGGGGAGCCGAAAACCAGGCAAACGGAGTTCATATATCAGTCAGTAAAACAGAAATCCCCGTATGTCCTGCATACGGGGAAATGTTTTTAGAGTATGATGAGATTTTTCGGCGCGTGGGTGAGTCCGCGGCTGCCGTCTTCCGTGATGAGCACCATGTCCTCGATTCTGACTCCGAAAAGTCCGGGGAGATAGATGCCGGGCTCAGCAGTGACAAGATGTCCGGGGGCGAGAATCTCTTTCGAGCGGGGCGAAACGCGCGGCTGCTCGTGAATCTCAACGCCGACTCCGTGACCCGTGCCGTGGCCGAAGAATTCGCCGTAGCCCGCGTCGGTTATGACATCGCGCGCGGCTTTGTCCGCGTCGGCGCAGGAGACACCGGGAGCCATCTTCTCCATCGCGGCGAGCTGCGCTTCGAGGACGGTATTATATATCTTCTTCTGCTCTTCGCTTACGGAGCCGACTGCGACGGTTCTCGTCATGTCGCTGTGGTATCCGCCGACGACCGCGCCGTAGTCCATGGTGATGAAGTCGCCGTTTTCAATTCTTTTGTCCGAGGGTACGCCGTGCGGCATCGATGAGTTGACTCCGCTGACTGCGATCGTCTCAAACGAGAGCGCCTCCGCGCCGTTTCGGAGCATATAGTAGTCGAGCTCGAGCTGAATTTCGCGCTCGGTCACACCGGGCTTTATTAATTCAAGTATATGGTCGAATGCGCGCTCGGCTATCGCCTGCGCCTCGCAAACGAGCTTCACTTCGTCGTCGGATTTTACCATTCTGAGCGCGTCTATCGCGCGGTCGGCGTAGTTCTCGGTGCAGATGCCTGTGTCGGGCATCCACTTTGTGAATTCCTCGAACTGGGCGACGGTGAGTCTCGTCGTCTCAACGGCGAGGTTGTTTATTTTGAATTCGCTCATCAGCTGCGGCAGCTCGGTGCTCAGATCTTTTGTGAGTCTGACGGGGCAGACGGTTATCTTCTTCTGCGCCGCCTCAACATAGCGCGAGTCGGTGAGGAATACCGTACCGTTTCTCGAAATGAGCAGAACGCCGTCCGACGACGGGAACGAGGTGAAATAGCGCCTGTTCTCCTCGGACATTATCAGCGCGCCGTCGAGCTCCGACGGCAGAAGCGAAAGAAACTTGTCGAAAATCATTCTCTGTTCCTCCTTAGGGTGCTTTTAAAAAAAGCGGTGAGAAATCCCTTTCCCACCGCCTTTAAATGTACAGTTGTACAGTGCAGGTACTTATTTGTACTTGCGCTTGCGAGCTGCCTCAGACTTCTTCTTTCTCTTGACCGAAGGCTTCTCATAGTGCTCTCTCTTGCGGACCTCCTGGATAACTCCGTCTCTGGAAGTCTGTCTCTTGAAACGCTTGAGTGCGCTCTCGAGAGATTCGTTCTCTTTAACTTTGACCTGACTCATTAATATTCCCTCCCTCCGCTGCAATTGCAAGGGCTAATTAGCATAAGCTTGCCTCTAATTATACAACAGGTGAATTTTATTGTCAACCGCTTGGGGGGATTTTTTATTTTTGATTAAAATATCCTTTTTACTGCGGCTTTACAACGAGGTTGACGAGCTTGCCGGGAACATAGAGCTCCTTTATAAACGCCATGCCGTCGGTGAACTCCTTGACCTTGTCGAGCTCCTTGGCTCTGGCAATGGCGTCGGCAGCCTCGATATCGGCGGGTACGGTGAAACGGTCGCGGACTCTGCCGTTGACCTGAACGGCGATCTCAATCTCGTCGTCAACGCACTTGCTCTCGTCGTAGTCGGGCCACTTCGCGGTCGAGCAGAGACCATCTTCGCCGAGCTGCTCCCACATCTCCTCGCACAGGTGCGGAGCGAACGGGCAGAGCAGGCGGATGAATACGGACAGCTCGTCCTTTGTCAGCGTGCCGACATCGTTTATCTCGTTGAGGCAGGTCATCATCGCTGCGATCGCGGTGTTGAACTTCATGTCCTCAATATCCTGCGAGACCTTCTTGACGGTCTTGTTCATTATCGATTCGAGCTTCTTCGTCGTGCCGTTGCCCTCGGCGATATCCGACAGGGACGCGACTCTCTCGAGGAAGCGCTTGCAGCCCTTGACGCCGCTCTCTTTCCACGGGGCGGAGGCTGAATAGTCGCTCATGAACATTATATATGTGCGCAGGGTGTCTGCGCCGTACTTTTTGATAACATCGTCGGGGTCAACAACGTTGCCGCGGGACTTCGACATCTTCACGCCGTCCGCGCCGAGCACGAGTCCGAGACCCGAACGCTTCGCATACGGCTCGGGCACGGGGACTTCGCCGATATCATAGAGGAAGCGGTGCCAGAAGCGCGAATAGATAAGATGGCGCGTAACATGCTCCATGCCGCCGTTGTACCAGTCGACGGGGAGCCAATATTTGAGCTTGTCTTTGTCGGCAAAGCACTTGTCGTTGTGCGGATCGATGTAGCGCAGGAAGTACCAGGACGAGCCTGCCCACTGGGGCATTGTGTCCGTCTCGCGCTTCGCGGGCGCGCCGCACTTCGGGCAGGTGCAGTTGACGAAGGAATCTATCTTTGCGAGCGGGCTTTCGCCGCCCTCGCCGGGCTCAAAGTTCTCAACATCGGGGAGCTTGAGCGGCAGCTCGTTCTCGGGCACGGCGACCATGCCGCAGTGCGGGCAGTGGATAATCGGGATGGGCTCGCCCCAGTAACGCTGGCGGTTGAATGCCCAGTCCTTCATTTTGTACTGGACGCCCTTCTCGCCGATGCCGCGCTCCTTGAGGAACTCGAGCATCTTTTCTATAGACTCTTTCTTGTTGTCCGTTCCGTTGAGGAAATCGGAGTTTATCATCTCACCGTCGCCGGTGTATGCCTCTTTTTCAATGTCGCCGCCCTTGATGACCTGGATGATGTCAATGCCGAACGCCTTTGCAAAATCCCAGTCGCGCTGATCGTGGGCGGGAACAGCCATAATGGCGCCGGTGCCGTAGCCCATCATGACATAGTCGGAGATGAATATCGGGATCTCCTTGCCGTTGACGGGGTTGACTGCGGTGAGTCCGCTGAGCTTGACGCCGGTTTTGTCCTTGACAAGCTGAGTGCGCTCGAACTCGGTCTTCTTGCCGCATTCGGTGCGGTAGTTCTCGACCTCGTCCATGTTCGAGATGCGGTCAGCGTACTTGTCGATGAGCGGATGCTCGGGAGCCATGACCATGAAGGTGACGCCGAAGAGTGTGTCGGGGCGGGTGGTGTATATGCGCAGCGTCTCATCCGTTCCCGAGAGGGTGAAGTTGACGAATGCGCCGGTCGAACGGCCTATCCAGTTCTCCTGCTGAGCCTTTATATTAGCCGGGAAGTCGACATGCTTGAGTCCGTCAAGCAGCTTGTCGGCGTATTCCGTTATGCGCAGGAACCAGACGTCCTTCGACTTCTGGATAACGTCGCTGTGGCAGATGTCGCACTTGCCGCCCTGCGAGTCCTCGTTGGAGAGCACGCATTTGCAGCTCGGGCAGTAGTTGACGAACGCCTTGTCGCGGAAAACGAGTCCGTTCTCGAACATCTTGAGGAATATCCACTGAGTCCACTTGTAGTAGTCGGTGTCGGTCGTGTCGATAACGCGGCTCCAGTCGAATGCGAAGCCGACGCGCTTGAGCTGACCGGTGAAATTGTGGATGTTCTGGTCGGTGACTATGCGCGGATGGGTGCCGGTCTTTATCGCGTAGTTCTCGGCGGGCAGTCCGAATGCGTCGAAGCCTATCGGGAACAGGACATTGTAGCCCTGCATCCTGCGCTTGCGGCAGATGACCTCCATGCCGGAATAAGCCTTGATGTGACCGACGTGCATGCCTGCGCCGCTCGGATAGGGGAACTCGATGAGCCCGTAGAACTTGGGCAGCGAGAAATCGTCGATAGCTCTGAAAGTGCCCTCTTTCTCCCAGCGGTCCTGCCACTTCTTTTCAATGGTTTTGAAATCGTAGTTTGCCATGATTTATGTCATTCCTTTCGGATGTTCTCTCTCAGTCGGTCAGCAGGTCGCTGATATCGATCTGCTGTGCGTCGTTCCAAAGGCGCTCGAGGTTATAGTATTCGCGCTGATCCTTCTGGAACAGGTGGACGAGCACGCTGCCGAAGTCGAGCAGGATCCAGCCGGTCGCGCGTCCCTCAATGTGCTCGGGCGCTGCGCCGAGCTTGCCCATCTCATATTCGAGATCGTCCGCGAGGCTCTTGACATGGGTGTTTGAAGTACCGGTCGCGATGACAAAATAGTCGGAGACTATAGTCAGCTCCTCGGTCTTTATCGCCGTGATGTCCAGCGCCTTTTTCTTGTCGAGTATTTTAACTATTTCGTTTGTCAGTTCTCTGGGGGTCATTTCTCTGAACTCCTCTCGGTTATAAGTTCATTGTAGCAGTCGACGCTCGACGGGTCGATTATCATTCCGTCGGCGAGGAGCTTTGATATGCAGTATCTTTGGGTGTAGAGCATCGCGGATTCTATCGACTGTTCCGAAAGCTCGCGGACTTTGTCGACATCGGGATATTTTCTGTCCTCGCTTATGAAATCCGCGAGATAGACTATCTTTTCGAGCTGCGTCATGTTGGCTTTGCCCGTAGTGTGCCAGCGAACCGCGCCGATGATGTCCTCGTCGGTGATATGAAGCTCCAGCTTCAAAAATGCCGCTCCGGCTATCGCGTGCCAGAGTTTACGGTTCAGGCGCTCGGACGGAGATAACATTATATCAGCTTTTTCTATTATTTGCAACTGCTCTTCGGGCGCGGCGTTCTTCATCACATCGTGCAGAAGTCCCGCAAAATAAGCCTTTTCGGGGTCTGCGCCGTATAGCTCGGCAAGATGTTTGGCGCTCTTTGCGACGCCGAGCGAGTGGATGTATCTGTAGTCATCGAGCTTGGTTTTCAGCAGCTCGTCATATTCTCTGTATTTCTCGGGTACGTTCAAGTGTAAAGCCCTTTCTTTTCGATATAGTCGCGCACGCCGTCGGCGAGAAGCCCATGCGTGCTCTCGTTTTCGGAGATCCTGCGGCGAATGATGGTTGAGCTGACTTCAAAGACCGGGATCTCGATGAATTTTATCTTTTCTGTTTCCTCCTGCGTGAACCTGCCCTCAAGCTCGGGGACGAAGCCGTGCTTGCGCGAGGCGGCGCAGAGGGTGGACATCATTAAGATATCATGGTAGCGGTACCACTCGTCGAATGTTGCGAGCATATCCGAGCCGACTATCAAAAACAGCTCGGCGTCCGGGTATTCGCGCTTTATCTCGCAGAGCGTGTCGTAGGTGTAGCTCTTGCCGACGCGGCGAAGCTCCGTGTCCGAGACGGAAAACCGACGGTCGCCCTCAAAGCTCAGGCGGCACATCTCGAATCTGTCCCTGCTGCGAGCAAGGTTCAAGACGTGCTTGTGCGGCGGAACCGACGCCGGAATAATGAGAACGCGGTCGAGCTGCAGCTTGTCCGCGATAGCGGTAACAAGCCTTATGTGCCCCATGTGCGGCGGATTGAAGGTGCCGCCGAAAATGCCAAGTCGCATATATCTTTCTCCTTGAAACTGTCAGTATTCAGTGTCGTCCGAGAGCGACGCGCTGCCGCTTATCGGGATAACCTCGCCGAGATAAGTCGGCTCTGGCTTGAAAATGCACATAAAGAAGTCCTTGCACCGGGCGAGACTCTCGCGCACGAAATTATATACAGGCTTGCCGTAGACGCGCTTGTCCGCCGCAACGCCGTAGGCGTCGATACCCAGGCGGCGCGCATTGTAGACCGCGCGGTAGAGGTGATATTTCTGCGTGACGACTATTGCGCTCTTGACTTCAAAAACATCGTGGGCGCGGTACATCGACTCATATGTCGAAAAGCCCGCATGGTCGAGGAACACATCGTCGGGGTCAACGCCTCTGCCGACGGCGTATTGTTTCATATGGTTGACCTCGTCGTATGAATCCCTGCCGTGGTCGCCGCTCGCGAGTATCTTTTTGCCCGCGCCGGATTGATACAAATCAACGCCCGTGTTCATTCTGTCCTCGAGCATATGGCTCAGCGTGCCATTGGAGTTGACCTTTGCGCCGAGCACCAATACGCAGTCCGCCCCGCGTCCCGCCGCCTCGTCTGCGCTGATTATATACTTGCTCGCGCTGAGCATCACAACGGCGTTTATCACGCACGGAGTCAGCACCGCGAGCGCAAGAAGCAC
>JBNMIN010000111.1:0-7082 GCA_050873305.1 Oscillospiraceae bacterium | reverse complement strand
GTCTGCCGCAGCCGACCTCCCACAGGTGCTTTTCGATGAGCTTCATGTCGCCGCTGACGCAGCCCGCCGCATTTTTGCAGTCGTATCTGCCGACCAGTTTGCCCTCGTAGAGAACATCTATTCCGAGCTCGCCGCTGCCGCAGAGCTCGCAGGAGAAAGCGACGGAAGAGCTCTCGGGATTCGGGAAGAGCTTGATGCTCTTTATGTAGCTCTTCGGCACGAACTCGACCCAGACGGTTTGCCAGATGCCCGTCGTACGGGTGTAGTCGCAGTCGTGCGAGTGGAGGCGCTCGCTCTGCTTTCCGCGCGGAATGAGCGGGTTTCTCACATCGTCGCGAGCTTCGACCGCTATGGAGTTCCTGCCGGCTTTGAGGAACTTCGTGATGTCCCCGGCAAACGAGACGTATCCGCCCTTGTGGTGCATTGCCTCTTCACCGTTTATATATACTGTTGCGTCATAGTCGACCGCGCCGAAGTGCAGTATGACCCTGCCCTCAAGTTCATTTTCGCTGATTTCGAGATCGCGTCTGTACCATACGCAGTTCATGAAATCGGTGTTCTCAACGCCGGAAAGACGGCTCTCGGGGCAGAACGGGACTATGATCTTCGAGCTCAGATGCTCCGCACTCTGGAGCCCGCGCTCTCTGCCGCTGACGCTGTTGTCAATTTCGAACTCCCATTCTCCGTTGAGGTTGAGCCAGCTTTCTCTTTCAAACTGCGGATTCGGATGCTCCGCTCTCGGAATAGAATTTGCCATTTATTTAGTCCTTTCAAAATAAATTACTTGTTGAAATATGTCGCTTCCGCCATTGCGCACAGGGCGTGATAGACGGGGAGAGTCAGCTCCTGGACTTTGAATGTCTCGGTCTCCGGCAGGCGCAGGCAGACCGTGCACATCTCACTCATGAGGCTCATCTTCTCTCCGGTTATGCCGATGCTCTCGATCCCCATGGCGCTGGCTACTTTCACTGCGTTGACAACATTCGCGGAGTTGCCGGAGGTGCTCAGCGCAATGAGCGCGTCGGGGCTCGACGATGCGTATGCCCAGACCTGCTGAGCGAATATCATATCGGCGGCAATGTCATTTGCAAACGCTGTGTTCAGTCCTTCATGTGCGCTCAGCGCAACCGCAGGCAGCGCGCCCTGAAGATGGTTCGCGAGATATTCGCCGTCCTTTATTTCCGAAAAAGCCTGTCTCTGCTCGTCGGTCAGCTCTCTCTTGAGCAGAAAGCCTTTCATCAGCTCGCCGACTATGTGCTGCGCGTCCGCCGCGCTTCCGCCGTTGCCGCAGATGAGCAGCTTGCCGCCGCGGTCGAAGCAGGCGCAGATAACATCATAGGCGCTCCTGATATCCTCTCTGATTCCATCAAGAGCGGGGTAGCGGACAAAGAGCTCTTCAAAAATTTCCTTTTCCCTGTTCATGCTTTTCCTCCGTTTGCCGCGGCATCGAGCGCGATTCCGAGCGACGCAAGGTCGCCTATCTTCTCGCCGAGTCCCGCGGGGATTATCCTGCATCCGGCAGTCTGGCTCAGAGCCTCGCGGTGCAGTGCCTTTTCCATGCTGTCTTTCAGAAGATGCCCGGAGCGGGCGAAGATGCTTCCGATTATTATAGCCTGCGGGTCGAGTATATCGGCGAGTATCGCGAGCCCCTCGCCGAGCTTTTCTCCGCAGATTCTGTATACTTCTTTTGCCGTCTTGTCGCCGTTCTCTGCGGCTTCGGCGGCGGATTTTGCCGTTATATTTTCAATATCATCGGCGGTTTTGCACATCAGAGTGCTTCCGCCGTTTTCGAGCGTTTTTCTTGCCATCTCCTGCGCGAGTCGGCCTATTCCGCCGCCGCTGCAAAAGCCCTCAAACGAGCCGCGTTTGCCGTAACCTATTGGGCCGTCTGCGGCGATTCTCATGTGCCCAACTTCGCCCGCCATGTCGTTTGTGCCGCTATATAATTTGCCGTCGAGTATCAGCCCTGCGCCCATGCCGGTGCCGAAGGTTAAAAATATCATGTTGCGAAGTCCTTTTCCCGCGCCGAACTTCCATTCGGCGAGCGCGCAGGCGTTCGCGTCGTTTTGTAAATATGCGTCGAACCCGAACCGCTCTTCAATCATATCGACTATCGGTACGCACTCCCAGTCAGGGAGATTCGGCGGCGCAAGAATAACTCCGCGCCTGCTGTCGAGCGGACCGCCGCAGCTTATCCCCGCGCAGAGAATATCTTCGGGGGAGAGGGTGTTCTTTTTTATTATCTCTTCAATATTGTCGAGCAGTTCCGCCGTCACGGCGCGCCAGCCGCGCCCGACCCGCGTCTCAAAGCGGAGCTTGTCTATAATAATATCGTCAGCGTCCCCCTGCGCTCTGCCGAGCAGAACGGCGCACTTCGTTCCGCCGATATCTATACCTATTATATATTTTTTCATATTATATCAAATCACTTCCGATTTTACTGCACACATATTATACACATAAATCTTTTTTCGGTCAATCGGATAAAGATGCAAATACAAGAAAAACTACTGTATATAGCATTTACGGAGGTAGAAAAATGGTTCTGACGATACTGAGGATTTTTATATTATATGTTCTGGCGACTGCGGCGGTCAGAATAATGGGAAAAAGGCAGATAGGCGAGCTTCAGCCGTCTGAGCTTGTTATAACTATTCTGCTCTCCGAAATCGCGGCTATACCTATGCAGGATACGGATATCCCGCTGCTCAATTCCGTCGTCGCGGTGCTTCTGCTCGTGGCGTTCGAGATAATCAGCTCGGTCATTTCCATGAAGAGCCGCGGCGCGCGCAGGCTGCTCGAGGGCAACGCTGTGACTGTCATACGCGACGGTAAGATTGATCAAAAGGAGATAAAACGCCTGCGCTATACCGTTGACGATCTTCTGACGGCGCTGCGGCAAAAGGATGTTTTTGATATCTCGACAGTCGGATATGCCGTGCTCGAGACGAACGGCAAGCTCTCGGTTATGTTAAAGCCCGATGAAAATGCACTGACCGCAAAGACCCTCCAGCTCTCTCTGCCCGATCCCGGTATGCCGTGCCTCGTTGTTAGCGACGGCAAAGTAATACGCGAGCACTACGACGACTGCAACATGAACGATAGGGAGCTCAAACGCCTGCTCAGGGCAAAGGGGCTGACGGTCGAGGATGTGCTGATAATGACCGTTGACCGCGACAAAAACGCTGTTATAGTCGAAAAGGAGAAGAAAGTATGAAACGCTTTGCGACGGCACTTGTTCTGCTCGCCCTGACTCTGACTATGAGCATCGGCGCGCAGTTCATATTTTCAAAGAAAACAGGCGAGCTGATAACGGATCTCGAATCCCTGCTCACCGCCGTCGATGCCGGGGCCGGCGAGGAGCAGGCGCTCGAAAAGGCTGAGAACGAATGGAGAAATTCGAAAAAAATTCTGCACATTCTGCTCGTCCACCGCTCAATGGATGAGATCGAGATAAACATAAACAGTCTCAGGGAATATCTCGACTCGGGCGATGACGAGGCTTTGCGCCAGGCGTGCACCGAGGCGCTGAAACAGCTTGAAAACCTGCGCGACGCGGGAAAAATAACAATAGAAAATGTGCTGAAAATCGAGTGAAACGGTGTTGACAAAACGCTCCCGATATTGTAAAGTTATTTTGTAAATATCGGTAAAAAGGAGCGTCACCATGAAGAAAAAGCACGATCCCAAAAGTGTGATACTGACGATAATTCTCATAATAACCTATGCGCTTTCTGTTGTGTTCAATTTTTCGCATATGTCGGACAGCACGGGCAGCAGAAAGCCGGGATTTATAACGGCGGGTCTGTTCCTGCTCGCGGCGTTTGTCTATATTCTCTTCAAGCGCATGAACAAGCGTCCGCTCGTTGTCGGCACCGTGTTCTGGTCGATATCGCTCGTGTGTTCAATATTTGCTCTGCTGATGTATTTTGCTTACAGCGACTGGATGAGCGTATCATATCTTTTCATGATGGCATTCCTTCCGCCGAGCTTCGGCATTGCTGCGCCGTTCAAGGCGAACAATACGCTCTATTTTATTATTCTTTTTGCTATCCCCGCGGCGGAGCTGATACTTCATATTATCCTGCTCGTCCTACGCTCGAAAAAGGTCAAAAAATAAACAGAATATAACATCGCGTTTTCAGGCTGTTCCGCTTCGGGACAGCCTTTTTTGATGCCCGGAAGCCTTGATATATAAGCACTTTCGGGCTTTTACATTTTTTGGCATTTATTTAAGCTTTATAAATGCAATACAAATTTAACCTTCTTTAACCAAACTTAACCGCGACTTATATTGACTTTATTTATACACTGTTATAAATTGAATTCATCTCGGCTTATACCCTTTTGTGCGGCGGAAAATACTTTCCGCAGGGAGGGAGCCAAAATGACGAAATATCACGGAGGAGAAATGGAAAAGAAAAATGCAGCGCCGAGCGTCAAGCAGCTGCTTTGTGCCTCGGCAGAGAAGTACGGAGAAGAGATATTCATAAAATTTATGCGAAACGGCGCGGTCGAAGAGCGCAGCTATGTCTGCGTCAAAACGGACAGCGAGGCGGTCTGCCGCTGGATCAGAAGCATATCGAAAGAGGGTATGCACGTCGCCGTTGTCAGTAAGACGAACTACGAGTACATAACCTGCATCACGGGAATACTCATGAGCGGCAGCGTCGTTGTGCCGTTTGCGCCCGATATATCCGCAAAAGAGGCGTCGGAGCTTTTTGACCGCGCGGATATCGACATGGTGCTCTATGACAGCACTTTTTCCGGGAATGTCGGCGAGGTCATGGCAAACTGCCCGAAGATAAAGCACGCGGTCGACCTTTCGGACGAGAACTTCTTCGCCGATATCTATGAAAAATATTCGGCGGCGAGCGAATATGCGCCCCTCTCCGATTACGAAGTCGATCCCGACAAGTGCGCGGTCATAATCTTCACCTCCGGCACTACCGGAGTCAAAAAGGGAGTTATGCTCTCGACCAACGCTCTCGTCGGCAACATCATGTACAAAGAATATATTAATATTTTCAGCGAGCGGACATCGACCCTCTCGGTGCTCCCGATGCACCATATCTACTGCTTCTCGGGCGACTATCTGAAAAACCTGTGCGACGGCGTTCAGGTCTGCCTCAACGGCAATCTCAGCGATATCGTCCCGAATCTTCAGCGTTTTGAGCCCAACGCCATGCGCGTCGTTCCGATGATAGCTCAGCATCTGCTCCAGCGCATAAAGATAACCGCGGCGAAAAATCCGGATATCACTCCCGCCGAGGCGGCAAAAAACGTGCTAGGCAAGAACCTCAACTGGATAGTTTCGGGCGGCGCATATCTCGATCCGCTGCTTGTCGAGGAATATGATAAGCTCGGCATAATGCTCCGCCAGGGCTACGGCATGACCGAGGTCGGCTGCCGCATTTCCGTGCCCGACAGAGGCGTTTCAACCGAGTCCGTCGGCAGAGTCATAAATATCTGCGATGTCCGCACAGAAAACGGCGAGATTCAGATAAAGACTCCGACAATCATGCTCGGCTATTATAAAATGCCCGAGGAGACGGCGCAGATGTTCACCGAGGACGGCTGGTTCAAGACGGGCGATATCGGCTATGTCACCGAGGACAGGCAGCTGTTCATCACCGGCAGAGTCAAGAATCTGATAATCCTCTCGAGCGGCGAAAATGTTTCGCCCGAGGCGATAGAGAAGAAGTTCAAGAAATTGAATATAGTTGACGAGGTCGTGGTTTACGGCGAAAACGACCGCATCGTCACCGAGATATATCCCGATTTCGAGCACGCGAAGCAGGAGGGGATAGAGGATATTCCCGCCGAGATAGAGCGCCGCATGGACGAGATAAACGCGGGCGCAAAGACCTCGCATTTTGTCTCGGAGCTGAGATTCCGCGACGAGCCTTTTGAAAAGACCTCGAGCGGCAAAATAAAGAGAAAAGAAACCGTTGTGGGCTGAGGAGGAAAGAAAAATGAAGCCGAAGGCAGGAACAGAGGTGTTTGAGCTCATCCCCTCGCAGAAGATGATAAACTTCATGCTCAAATACAGCTTCTTTCATAAGCAGGTCATTCAGATACCCATGTCGATAGTCACGCACACGCCGATAGACTTCGATGTGCTCAAAAAAGCGCTGAATATAGAAATAGAGCGCAACGACTGCATGAGGCTGCGCTTTTATAAAGAACACGGGGAGTTCTATCAGTATTTCCTCGACAAATATGTTGTTGATGATGTGCCCGTTATGACCTTCTCGACCGAAGAGGAACAGCAGGCGTATCTCACCGCCGACGCGCGCAGACCCATACGCCATTTGAAAGGCGAGGATTTCCGCATCATATTCTTCCGCTCGTTTGACGGCGGCTACGGAATATATATCAACATCACCCATCTGTGCATGGACGCCGCGGCGGTCTTTGTGTTCTTCTCCGATCTGCTCGGAGTCTATGACCACCTGAAAAACGGCAAGCCTATGCCGCGTCCGCTCGGCGAATATAAAAAGACGATAAGAAAAGAGCTTGCCATAGTTGCGGACGAAAAGAAGATGAAAGAGGAAGAGGAGTTCTATACCCGGTTTTTCCTCAAGGACGGCGATCCGCTTTATGCCGGAGTTCACGGTCCCGAGCTGCTCGAAAAAGAGCGCAAAAGAAAGCACGACCCGTCTCTCCGAGCCCCGTCCTGCTTCGACCCGATACACGACAAGGCGGAGCTTGCAAGATACGATGTCTCTAAAGAGGACAGCGACAAGATACTCGCGTTCATTCAGTCGAGCGGCGTCAGCCCCGAGTGCCTTGTCCAGCTTGCAATGCGCCTGCATATCTCGAAGATAAACTACAGAACGAACGACTCTTATTTCGTAACCCTCTGCACCCGCCGCAGAACCCTCAGCGAGAAGCGCTCTGGCGGCACGCTCGCCGAACCGCTCCCGTGGAGAATAGTCCTGCCCGAGACCCTGACCTTCAGCGAGGCGCTCGACAGGATGGCGGAGCTTCAGATGACTCTGTTCAGGCATATGGACTACCCCTATCTCGAGTGCCGCGAGCTTGTGAGAAAGCTGTTTGATTACAGCCCGATCGCCGCG
>JBNMIN010000110.1:0-7085 GCA_050873305.1 Oscillospiraceae bacterium | reverse complement strand
CCGCGCTGCGCCGACATATGTCGCGGCTGAACTTCACCAAAAAAGCCTACGGCGAGTTTATCGGCGAGGCTGTAAATTCTCTCGCGAGTGCCAAAAGTATACACGACGACCTCGAGAGCATATATATCTCCGCCATGGACTTCTCGCACATGGATGAGCTCGCGAAGAGCATTGCGGAGGATATGTTGAAGAGAAAAATATAAAAAAACGGGCGTCCGCATAACGGACGCCCGCGTCAACTCTGGAGAAAATTATTCGCCGACAACGTTGACAGCTCTGAGCTTGCTGGAATCCTTGGGATCCGGCTCGACCTCGAAGGTGACCTTCTGACCCTCGGTGAGAGTTCTGTAGCCGTCTGCAACGATAGCGGAGAAATGTACGAAAACATCGTCGCCGCCCTCATCGTTAGCGATGAAGCCAAAACCTTTTTCTGCGTTGAACCATTTGACTGTACCCTTCATTGTGGTACCTCCGTGAAAAAATTTGCATTCTATATTATATGTTGTGCAATGGACCCGCACATTTTTGTGAACCATCAAACGGTCAATGGCTTACAAAAACATGCGAGTCCACAGAAACATTTGTCAGAATACGCATTAATTATATATTCACATTGCGCTTTTGTCAAGAGCGATTTTGTCGAATAAAAAGAATAATAGATAAAAATTTATAAATTTTTAATTGACATTTCCTCTTTTGCGGAGTATGATAAATACACATCCATTGGGGAGTAGCTATGGGCAAAAGCCCATCTCGCTGTCACCAACCGCTGTGTCGGCCGTGATAACCGGTCGAACCCAGCTGGCAGCAGACATATGCATTGAATGCGTTTGAAGCAAGACCTTTGGCAGACATAAGTCTGTCGAAGGTCTTTTTTGTTTAACCGAAAGGGAGGCATAAAAATTGAAGTACTATCTTGAAGACGTCCGCGAGGTGTTCGAGCGGACAGAAAGCTCGGAAAACGGACTTACGCAATCCGAAGCCGAACGCCGTCTTGAAAAATACGGCAAAAACAAATTGGCACAGGCGAAGCAGAAATCGCTCGTCAGGCGGTTTCTCGAACAGCTTGCAGACCCGATGATAATTATTCTTATCGTCGCCGCCGTAATATCCGCCGTTACCACGGTATACGAGGGCAGAGTTTCGGGCTCATCATCTTTCCCGACGGACACGGTGATAATTCTTGCAGTTGTGCTCATAAACGCGGTGCTCGGCGTCTTGCAGGAGAGTAAGGCGGAAAAAGCCATTGAAGCGCTGCAGGAGATGAGCGCGGCGACCTCAAAGGTCATACGCGAGGGCAAAATCATGACCGTCAAGAGCGAAGATCTGACCGTCGGCGATATCGTGGTACTCGAGGCGGGCGACGCCGTTCCCGCAGACTGCCGCATATTCGAGAGCGCCAGCCTTAAAATAGAGGAGGCTGCGCTGACGGGCGGGAGCGTGCCCGTGAGCAGAATTATCTCCGTTCTCGGCGCGGGCGACGGCGGCGATATTCCGCTGGGCGACAGAAAGAACATGGCGTATATGGGCAGCGCCGTTGTCTACGGACGCGGCAAGGCCGTTGTCACCGACACGGGCATGAATACCGAGATGGGCAAGATAGCCGACGCCATAACAAAGGCGGAGGACGGACAGACCCCGCTGCAGAAGAAGCTCTCTCAGCTCTCCAAAACGCTGACATTTCTCGTGCTTGGAATCTGCGTTTTCATCTTCGCGTTCTCGCTGTTCATGGAGCGCTCCACTCTCGCGGGCGGCGATCCCGCGCTGATATTCAAGAGCGTTATCGACGTGTTTATGGTAGCCGTCAGCCTCGCCGTTGCCGCCGTTCCCGAGGGACTTGCGGCGGTGGTCACTATCGTGCTGTCGATAGGCGTTACGAATATGTCGAAGAAAAATGCGGTTATCCGCAAGCTCACCGCTGTTGAGACGCTCGGATGCGCGCAGATAATCTGCTCCGACAAAACCGGTACGCTCACGCAGAACAAGATGACCGTTGTTGACCACTACGGCGACGGCGGGCTTATCGCAAGAGCGATGTCCCTCTGCTCGGACGCGGAGGAGGATGCGGACGGAGCAGTCACGGGAGAACCCACCGAAGCGGCTCTTGTAAACTTTGCGATAAGCCTCGGGATGCACAAGGGCGATTTGAAAGCAGACAACCCGAGAATCGGCGAAGCCCCGTTCGACTCGGGCAGAAAAATGATGTCCACCGTCCACAAGATATCGGACGGCATTGTTCAATACACAAAGGGCGCGCCCGACGTTGTTGTCGATCTGTGCACCCACGCTTTTATTGACGGAAAAATCGTTCCGATGACAGACGAGATAAGGGCGACAATAGCCTCGGAAAACAAGAGGATGGCGGATAAGGCTCTGCGCGTGCTCGCGGCGGCGATGAGAAAATACGACTCCGCGCCCGACGATTTTTCGCCCGAGGCGCTCGAGCATGACCTGATATTCATCGGCCTTACAGGCATGATTGACCCCGTCCGCCCGGAGGTCAAGGCGGCTATAGAGGAGTGCCGCGGCGCGGGTATAACCCCCGTCATGATAACCGGCGACCATAAGGACACCGCCGTTGCGATAGCATCGGAACTGGGCATACTCACCGACCCGTCCCAGGCAATAACCGGCGCGGAGCTCTCCGCGATGAGCGACGAAGAGTTCGCGGACAGAGTCGAAAATATATATGTATACGCACGCGTGCAGCCCGAGCACAAGACGAGAATAGTCAACGCCTGGCGCTCAAAGGGCAAGATAACCGCCATGACGGGCGACGGCGTCAACGACGCGCCGTCGATAAAGAGCGCGGATATCGGAATAGGCATGGGCATAACCGGCACGGACGTCACAAAGAATGTTGCAGACATGGTGCTCACGGACGACAACTTCGCGACCATTGTCAACGCCGTCGAGGAGGGGCGCAGGATATATGACAATATCCGAAAGGCCATTCAGTTCCTGCTCGGCTCGAACCTCGCGGAAGTGCTCGCGATATTCACCGCAACGCTTCTCGGCTTCACCATTCTCAAAGCGCCGCATCTGCTGTTCATAAACCTCGTCACCGACTGCTTCCCGGCGCTCGCGCTCGGACTCGAAAAGGCGGAGAGCGATATCATGCGCCGCCGCCCGCGCGATCCGTCGGACGGAATATTTGCAGGCGGGCTCGGCTTTGATGTGCTCTATCAGGGCCTGCTGGTCACCGCACTGACCCTCGCGGCGTTCTTCATAGGCGAACGCTTTGAGACCGGTCACTGGGCGTTCATGAACATCGCCGAGTGCGAGCAGGGCATGACGATGGCATTCCTCACCATGTCGATGTGCGAGATATTCCACTCGTTCAACATGCGCTCGCAGCGCGGCTCGGTCATAAAGATGAGCCTTCGCGGCAGTCACAACATGCCGCTGTTCGGCGCGATGGTAGCGTCGCTCGTGCTGACTACGGCGGTTATTGAGATACCGTTCCTCGCGAACGCCTTCGGCTTCACTCCGATAGGCCTCGCCGAATATGCGACATCGCTCGCCCTCGCGTTTTCGATAATCCCGATAGTCGAGATAATCAAGGCCGTTCAGCGTGCCGCAGCGAAAAGAAAAGCCTCGAGATAATATAATAATTTGACATTTTTCGACAAAAAGATAATTTTTTATTGAATACGCCTTGACTTTTCCCCCGAATATGATATCATTTATTGATGTACCAATGGGGAGTAGCTATGGGGATTATCCTATCTGTTTGCCAACAATCTCGCTTCGGCTGGCATCAGACAGACGGCTTTCAGGCGTTTGAAGCAAGACCTTTGGCAGAGAGTGCTGAAGGTCTTTTTTAATTCTCTTTCAGCACTCTCTGCTATTCAAATCAAAAAGAAAGGTCTTGAAAGCGCATGAAATTCTATCTTGAGCCGACAGAGAAAGTTTTCTCGGCGGTCGAGAGCTCCGAAAAAGGCTTGACCTCGGCCGAAGCGGAGCAGCGCCTTGCCAAATACGGCAAGAACAAGCTTAAAGAAGCCGAAAAAGACAGCCTCTTTAAGAAGTTTATCAACTCCCTCGCAGACCCCATGATCATCATGCTCCTCGTCGCGGCGGCCATTCAGGCTGTTGTCACGGTGCTGGAGAACGGCGCAAACTTCGAATTCAAGGATTTTGCGGACGTGCTGGTCATCCTCGTCGTTGTTATCATCAACACCATCATGAGCCTCGTTCAGGACAGCAAGGCGGAGGCCGCCATGGACGCTCTTATGGAGATGACTGCGGCAACGAGCCATGTTCTGCGTGACGGAGAAGTCGTCACGGTAAAGAGCGAGGATGTAGTTATCGGCGATATCGTCGTGCTCGAAGCGGGCGACGCTGTTCCCGCGGACTGCCGCATCATCGAGAGCTACAGCATGAAGGTCGAGGAGGCAGCCCTCACGGGTGAGAGCGTCCCCGTAACAAAGATGATCGACGCGCTCAACTGCGCCGCTGGCAATGACGACGTTGCCCTGGGCGACAGAAAGAACATGCTCTACAGCGGCTCGACCATAGTCTACGGCCGCGGCAAGGCCGTTGTTACGGCAGTCGGCATGGACACCGAGATGGGCAAGATAGCCGACGCCCTTTCGGACGCCGAGCAGGAGCAGACTCCTCTTCAGAAGAAGATGGCCGAGCTCTCGAAGTTCCTCACAAAGCTCGTTATAGTCATATGCGTAGTCGTGTTCGCGGTCGGACTCATCGAGTCCCTCGTCCTGAGCGATCAGCCCTTCTCATGGGAGCTGCTCGGAAACACCGCGCTTGACACATTCATTTCGGCAATCGCTCTTGCAGTCGCCGCGATCCCCGAGGGACTGCCGGCAGTCGTCACGATAATCCTTTCGATAGGCGTTACCGCGATGAGCAAGAGACAGGCTCTTATCCGCAAGCTCACCGCAGTTGAGACCCTCGGCTGCACCCAGATAATCTGCTCCGATAAGACCGGCACTCTGACCCAGAACAAGATGACCGTTGTTGACCACTTCGGCGACAACGAGAATCTCATCGCCGAGGCGATGGCTCTCTGCTCCGACGCTCAGATAGACGACGCCGGCAAGGTCACCGGCGAGCCCACTGAGGCGGCTCTCGTCGGCTACGCTTATGCGCTGGGCATGAGCAAGAACGATCTGGTCAAGGCGAGCCCGAGAGTCGGCGAAGCTCCGTTCGACTCCGGCAGAAAGATGATGTCCACCGTCCATCAGACGGCATCCGGCATCGTCCAGTACACAAAGGGCGCGCCCGATGTTGTTATCAATCTGTGCAAGAACGCCCTTATTGACGGCAAGATAGTTCCCATGGACGACGAGTTCAGAGCTAAGATCGCCGCAGACAACAAGAGAATGGCTGACAAGGCTCTGCGCGTTCTCGCAGTCGCCCTCAAAAACTACGATTCAGTTCCCGCATCCTTCGAGCCCGAGGCTCTTGAAAACGACCTCGTGTTCGTCGGTCTGACCGGCATGATCGACCCCGTCCGTCCCGAAGTCAAGGCGGCTATCGAAGAGTGCCGCGGCGCGGGCATAACCCCGATAATGATAACCGGCGACCACAAGGACACCGCAGTCGCCATCGGACGCGAGCTCGGCATAATCTCCGACGCATCGCAGGCTGTCCTCGGCGCGGAGCTCGACAAGTTCAGCGACGAAGAATTAGTCGAGGAGGTTACGAAATACTCCGTCTATGCGCGAGTCCAGCCCGAGCATAAGACAAGAATAGTCAAGGCGTGGAAGGCACGCGGCATGGTCACCGCAATGACCGGCGACGGCGTCAACGACGCGCCCTCCATCAAGGCCGCAGACATCGGCATCGGCATGGGCATCACCGGCACGGACGTCACCAAGGGCGTCGCCGACATGGTGCTCGCAGACGACAACTTCGCTACCATAGTCAACGCTGTTGAAGAGGGCAGAAAGATCTACGACAATGTCTGCAAGGTGCTTCAGTTCCAGCTTTCGACAAACATGTCCGAAGTTATAATCATGTTCATCGCATCGATACTCAACTTTGAGCTTCTCTCCCCCGTTCACCTGCTGTGGATCAACATGGTCACCGACTCCCTGCCCGGCCTTGCGCTCGGCATGGAAAAGGCAGAGGGCAACCTGATGAAGAGAAAGCCCAGAGCGACAACGGACGGCATATTCTCCCACGGCGCGGGCTTCGACATGGCATGGCAGGGCATCTACCTTGCGATAATCGAGATCGCCGCCTATGTCATCGGCTACCGCCTTGAGGTCGGCAGCTTCGAGAATATGTTCTTCGGCGGCTCCGCCGGCCACTGCGTCAACGCTATGGCTATGGCGTTCCTGACGGTCAACTTCGCAGAGATGATGTGCGCCATCAACATGCGTTCGAGAACCGGCTCCATCTTCTCGAAGAGCATGTTCAAGAACATGAACTGGTGGCTCATCGGCGCGTTTGTCGTAACAACTGCGCTGACCCTCGCGGCTATCTATATCCCCGGACTCTCCAACGATGTCTTTGACATCGCGCCCGGCACATTCCAGCTCAACGAGCTGCTCATTTCCGCAGGTCTCTCGGTCTCCACTATCCCTGTGTTCGAGATAGGCAAGGCTATCAGACGCGCGGCAGAGCGCAGGAAAGAAAGAAAAATTGCCTTTGTTACTGGTTCAAACACAAATGTACCCAAGTGCCCAACATGCGGATCTACCGATGTTAAGCAGCTCACTGTGAAAGATAGAGCGGCTTCTATAGGATTTTGGGGAATTTTCTCTAATAAGATAAACAAGAGCTTTAAATGTAATAATTGTGGACACACTTGGTAATTGTTAGCGATACGATGCATCCCTTGCACCGAGAGGTGCGGGGGATGTTTTTTGCGGTTGATTTCTGCAAATCGGAGCGCTGAGGTGTCTGTACTTTCAATGCAGCCGCATCGTGTGACCGTTTTATTGGACTTTGCTCTTGCGGAAAGTATATATTTCCCGGAAAGCATTGTGCGCATTCACACAGGTGCTATACTGAACCCGAGATAAGCGTTACAGCTGTATCTCGGGGAGGCGAATCATGACAATTCTTAGGATACTTTTGTTAGCCGCTATAATTATTGCAGTAGAGGTTTTGAT
>JBNMIN010000109.1:0-7151 GCA_050873305.1 Oscillospiraceae bacterium | reverse complement strand
TGTTTGCGTCGCTGCCCATCTCGAGCAGGAGATTGCAGTGCGACAGATTCATGTTGTATTTGCGCTGCGAAAACAGAATAGGTCTCATCAGCCCAGGATACATCGTCTCGCAGGTCTGCTGCAACCTGACCGCAAAGCGCAGATTCTGCTCCCAGTCGGGGAAGTCCTTGACCTTGCCCTCCTGCGCTCCGGTGATTATCATAATTTGCGCCGCCTTTTTGCCGTTTATCTCTGCGGTCGGCTTTATCTTGCTGCCGTTGCTCAGATGTATCGCGTCGCGGTGGATATCAAGTACAACTTGAATCGACGGGTATTTTTTGAGATAAGCCTCGACGTTGACTTTCGAATGATCATATGCGCCGGTATATTTTCTGTCGTGTATCTCCGTGTCGTGGATTACTTTGTAGCCGGATTTTTCGAGCATTTTTGTAATTTCGTCGCCGACGCGCACCATATTTCGGCTTTTGTCCTCTCCACGTCCGGTGTAGCTGTTAGTGTAGAATCCGCGGTCGAGCATCTCATAGCCCTCGGTTGTGTGCGTGTGGAAAATGAGCACGGCGGGCTGCGATTTGTCGACGGCTTTCAAATCGATCGGCTCGTTCAGAACTTTTTCTATGTTTATCGATTTTGTCTGCGTCGTGTTCTTGACGCAGATGTTTTTATATGTGTTGGTCGCATTGGCTTTTCCATATTTCGTCTCTACTATCTTGCCGTCGCCTTTTTCGGAATTGTGCTTCGATTCAAATTCCGCCATCGCCGCTAAGATATCCGAGGGTGTCGCTGCGATGTCAAAGCTCTTTTCCGTTTCGCTCGCTTTCTCTTCCGATTCCGGCGCATTTCTGCTCTGTACCGTGGCGCTCGCCTGAGCTTCGTTCTCTGTGGTTTCCGTTTTGTCCTTGGCGGAAGGGGAGTTTTCTTTTATATATTCTATCCCGCCCTCGGGCATGGCAAGTCCTGCGCTTATCAGCGCAAGCTTCGTTCCGCCGACGCCGAACAGCAGCAGCGACGCCGTGAGAATGACCGTTATTGCGAGGGCGGGCAGCCCGCCGGCAAACGACGGCAGACGGAATGTGCGGTATATTTTTGTCTTTCTTCCTTTTTTCATTTTGATTATCGCGCCTTTCATCATGCTGTGAAAATTATATGATGAAATCCTCGCGGTTATGTTAGACTGACTTTAATAAGAGTGAATATTCACTGAATGGTATATTGTAATTGTGAATAAACAGATGATAAACAGCTGCGTAAATTACAAAAATATATTTATATCGTAATTAAAACGACGAGTTTTCAACAGTTTCCACACAGTTATCCACATTGTCAAGTGATTTGCTTTACAGTTTTGTTATATTCATCGGGACTGAATAATATCCGCAATATTCATTTATCCTGCCCATTCCTGTTTGATAAAAGAATATTCCCGTGAGGCTGTTCATGCGCCGCGAAGCGATAAAAAGAAATATAAGCGCCACCGTCAGCACGGCTGCGGCAGTCCACATTCTGATTATTTTTTCGTTTGGATTTTGCCGCATATTTCTCCCGCCCTTTCTCTTTTGCTATTCTCTGCACGGTATTCGGCAAAATTCAATGTAAAATATTACTCTTGACGAAAGCATTAAAAAGAGATATAATATATTTGAACAAATGTTCGAAAAGGAGGAAACACCGATGGGCGACAGGGTTATTCTGCACTGCGATCTCGATAACTTTTTTGCCTCGGTGGAGTGTACCTTCAGACCGGAGCTGCGCGATGTGCCGATGGCAGTCTGCGGCAGCGAGAGCGACAGGCACGGAATAGTGCTCGCGAAAAATCAGCTCGCCAAAAAGGCGGGAGTGAAAACCGCGCAGACCGTCTGGCAGGCGCGCTCGCTCTGTCCTCAGCTCGTCTGTGTGCCGCCGCATATGGATAAATACCGCGAGTTTTCCGTCCTCGCAAGACAGATATATCTAAGATACACCGACCTCGTCGAGCCGTTCAGCATCGACGAGTGCTGGCTCGATGTGACGGGCAGCTCTCTGCTCTTTGGCTCGGGGGAGGAGATAGCGCAAAGAATCTCCGCCGATATGCAAAACGAACTCGGGATAACCGTCTCCATCGGTGTCAGCTTCTGCAAATTTTTTTCAAAGCTTTCAAGCGATATCAATAAGCCGAACGGCATATTCTCGGCGAACCGCAGTGACTATAAAGAAAAGCTCTATCCGCGCCCGGTGACGGAGCTCATGGGCGTCGGCGGCTCAACGCGCGACAAGCTTTTTTCTGTCGGCATATTCACTATCGGCGACCTCGCCGCTGCATCAAACGAGCTTGTCAAGCAGCAGCTCGGCAAGCCCGGAGATTATCTCCTGAAGGCTGTCCGTGGGCTTGACTGCGATCTCGTCCGCCGTTACGGCGACAAGCCCGCGCCCAAAAGCATCGGGCGCAGTGTGACTCTGCCCGAAGATGTTACCGACGCTCTGCGCGTGCGCGGAATTTTTGCCGAGCTTGCCGATGATATATCCTCGAAGCTGCGCCGCGAGGGGATGCTCGCCGGTGCGGTTCAGGTGCAGATAAAAGACAATACTTTCAAAACCTCGCAGTATCAAAAAAAGCTTTCAAATCCGACTCGCATCGCCGATGAACTTCTTTCGGCGGCGATAGGGCTTGTCCGCTCGAATAACGCCCTGCGCGTGCCCGCGCGCCTTGTCGGCATGACCGCCTGCGACCTTGTAGGCGAGAATGAGGGCTTTCAGCTCTCCTTTGATTTCAACCAGACCCACGCCGACAGCATGGAACAGCTCGGCAGCCGCGTAGACGGTCTGAGGGACAAGTACGGCAAGCAGATAATCAGGCGTGCATCCCAGCTCAATAGTGAGCAAAAAGAATCAAAAGATAAAAAATAGTTATATTTTCATAAAATTTGCGCCAAAAAATGATGAAATTGCACGAAAAAATGTTGACAAAATTTTTAAATTTGTTATCATAGTCCTAATGATGCTTATCAAAGGAGTGGAATATGGATCGCGATCTCGGAAAATTCAGCGATGAACAGCTCTGCTCTATGGCTGCCTCGGGCGATGATTCCGCAATGGCGGAGCTCATCAGCCGCATAACGCCGCTCGCCGGCGCAAAGGCCGCAATGTACAACAACGGCGATATCCACAGGGACGATCTTTTTCAGGAGGGCATGATAGCCTTCATAACGGCGGTCAATACCTATGACCCGAAGAAAAACGCGTCGTTCAGAACATATGCCGCCGCATGTATCAATAACCGCATTATCTCCGTGCTCAGAAGCAGAAACGCACAGAAAAATATCCCGCAGGACATGATGCAGAACATCGATGACGGGGAAGAGGTTCAGGACTTCTCCGCCGACCCGCAGAATATATATTCCGCGCAGGAGGACGACGCAAGGTTTGAAGATTTGCTCAGCGAAAAGCTGACCGATTTCGAACGCCGCGTTCTGACTCTCAGAGCGGAAAAGCTGAGCTATGAAGAAATAGCCGAGCGCCTCGGCACCAACCCGAAAGCTGTTGACAATGCTCTTCAGCGCATAAGGCGCAAACTCGCTTCCGACAGCCGTCGGTAATCGCAAATACATCCGACCGGCGCTGTTCAGATAAATGCCCGCGTAGCTTAAAAGCAGAGCGTTGAAGTTCAAAGGCGGCGGTGCGATTCCGTCCAAGGGCGACTATACTATCAAGTGAGGTTAGACAAATGTACGAAGACAAGACTCTCATCTGCAAAGACTGCCATAAGGAATTCGTTTTCACGGCCGGCGAGCAGGAGTTCTATGCTGAGAAAGGCTTTGTAAACGAGCCGCAGCGCTGCAAGGCTTGCCGCCAGGCGAAGAAGGCAAGCACGATGTACGAGGCAGTTTGCGATGATTGCGGCGGAGTCGCAAGAGTTCCTTTCAAGCCCAGCGAGGACAAGCCTGTTTATTGCAGCGCTTGCTTTGAGAAGAGAAAGAACAACGCATAAGGATATTTTTATATAGTTCTATGCAAACGGAGCAGGGCGGTTTATACCGTCCTGCTCCGTTTTTTGTGCTTTATTTCAGCCTTTCTTCAAAATCAACTATGCGGCAGTTTGAATATCTCTTGAGACATTCGTCAAATCCGCAGCTGAGAAAATCCGAATCGTGGCAGTCGGAGGAGAGAATGAATTCGCCGCCGCGCTCGGTGATGTATTCGGCAATGTCCAACGCAGGGTAGGGAGTCACGCGGCAGTTTCTTGCGATAGCTCCGGTGTTTATCTCGAACGGCACCTTGAGCTTCAGCAGTTCGTCTGCGGCAGCCTGCCATGCCTCAATATATCGCGGGTCTTTCGTCGAAAACAGGCAGTCGTTCTCGTTGAACTTTGTCACAAGATCAAAATGCCCGATGAACGACGGATTTATTTTTTCTCCGAGCTTCGCGACATTTTCATAATATGCCTGCGAAAAGCTTATAAACGATCGGCCGAAATATTTGTTGACATAGTCGATTTGGTGCTGTGCCGGTGATTCGTCAACGGGGACATAAACATCTCCCGCCTTCACATAGTGAACCGAACCAATCGTGTAGTCGAATTCCGACAAATCGGTTTCGTCAGTGTAAAGATCTGCCTCGAGACCGATGTATATCCTGATTTTGTCAGCGTATTTTTCACGCAGGGCTTTGAGCTCGTCTATATATCTGCGCGTCTCTTCTGTAGTCATGCAATATGACGGGTCAATCGATGTGTGCGAATGGCCGGAGAATCCGAGCGCCGTGAAGCCCTGATTTATTGCGGCAAGAATCATTTCTTCTGCGGTGTTCTTTCCGTCGCAGTATGTTGTGTGAGTGTGAAAATTTTTCAGTTCCATGCCTTTGTCCTTACTTTCTGAGTGATCTGTTTATTGCGCAGAGTATGCCGCGTATCGAAGCATAGTTGATGTTGTGCGAGATGCCGACGCCGAACAGCTGCTTGCCGGCAGGCGAGGTGAGGTGAATATAGGAGACAGCCTTTGCGTCCGAGCCTATCGATATGGCGTGCTCGGAGTAGTCAACGAAGCTGTATCCTGTCACGCCGACTGTCGCGAGCGCATTGAAGAATGCGTCGATAGGACCGTTACCTTTGCCGACGATTTTTCTGTCTCCGTCGCCGTCGTGGCGGAGCACGCCCTCAAACCTGACTTTCGGCGAAGTGTCGTTGACCTCGTTCTCTTCGTAGAATTTGTGGCTGATGAGCGAATAGGGACCGTGAATGTCGATATATTCGCGCCTGAACAGCTCCATGACCTCGTCCGCGCTTATTTCCCTGCCAACCTCGTCGCAGTAGTGCTTGACCGCACGTCCAAATTCGGGGTGCATCGCCTTGGGCAGATTGTAGCCGAAGTTGTTCGCCATAACGAATGCCGCGCCGCCCTTGCCGGACTGGCTGTTGATGCGGATTATAGGCTCGTATTCGCGCCCAAGATCGGACGGGTCTATCGGAAGATACGGTACTTCCCAGTAGTCGCCGCCGTGGTCTTTCATATACTGCTCGCCTTTGTTTATCGCGTCCTGATGCGAACCCGAGAACGCGGTGAAAACAAGCTCGCCCGAATACGGATGGCGCGGCTCAACGTGCATATGCGTCGTGCGCTCGTATATGTCTTTTATCGCGTTTATGTCGTGCAGGTCAAGCTCCGGGTCGATGCCCTGAGTATAAAGATTGAGCGCAAGGGTTATGAGGTCGACATTTCCCGTCCGCTCGCCGTTTCCGAAGAGCGTGCCCTCGATTCTTTCGGCTCCCGCGAGCATACCGAGCTCCGCCGCGGCGACTGCCGTTCCGCGGTCGTTGTGCGGGTGCAGGCTGATTATTGCGTGTTCGCGGTGGGGGAGACAGCGGCAGAAATACTCTATCTGATCCGCGAAAAGATTCGGCGTGCTGCTCTCGACCGTCGATGGGAGATTCAGTATCACTTTGTTGTTCTCGTCCGCGCCGAGCGCGTCCATGACCGCCGCGCAGATATCAGCGGCGAAGTCCGTCTCCGTGCCCATAAAGCTCTCGGGCGAATATTCATATATAATGTTTGTGCCGTCGGCCTTTGCCTCGTCGCCGAGCTGCTTTATGAGCTTTGCCGCGTTGACGGCAATATCAGTAACGCCCTGCTTGTCCGTGTGGAACACAACTTTTCTCTGCAAAGCGGAGGTGGAGTTATAGAAATGGAAGATGACATTCTTGGCGCCCTTTATCGCCTCGAAAGTCTTTCTTATAAGATGCTCGCGCGACTGCACAAGCACCTGTATCTTCACATCGACCGGGATATATCCGCCGTCTATCAGCGCGCGAAGTATCTCATATTCTGTCTCGCTCGCCGACGGGAACCCGACTTCGATCTCCTTTATGCCCATGGCGCAGAGCGTCTTGAACATCTCGAGCTTCTCCGGCAGGTTCATCGGATCGATGAGCGCCTGATTGCCGTCCCTCAGGTCGACACTGCACCATGTCGGCGCGCGCTCGATTTTATTGCACGGCCATGTACGCGATTCAAGTTCAACCGGCTTGAAAGGTATGTATTTTTTGCAGCCCTCTTTCATTTTGAAAACCTCCAAAAATAAAACACCCCTACGCAAAAGCATAGGGGTGTGAAGCTTCACACGGTACCACCCTAATTCGGCGAAAACGCCCTCAGAGGTCTCTGATAAGACCCGGCATATAACGCTGCCAGACGGATCGCCCTATACATCCGCGGACTTTGAGGCGGTCGACTCCGGAATGAGCTATACATCTGCATCGCGGCACCGCTCTCAGCAAACGCGGCTCTCTTGGGCTCGTGGGTGCAGATCTTGTTTCCTTCACAGTCTTTGCATTTGAATTATATCAAATCTTGGTATTTTGTCAAGGGTGGTGAACCGGTAAGCTGTTATTAATGTATATATAATAGCGCTCGGAGTCACTGAACGCCCGGATAAGTGTAAAAGAAGTTAAGAAAAAGGGCAAAAAAGTTGAAAAAAGGTGTTGACAAACGGAGCTGGGAGTGGTAATATAGTCGAGCACTTGAGGGACGGGTCAAACGAAAGGGAGACGCGGACGAAAAGAAAAGTGCCGAGTACCTTGAAAATTAAACAACGAAAGAAACAAGGAACCCTGAGATTCGCGTCTTTAGAGACGCAAAAAGTAATTCCGGGAAACGAAAGTTTCTTGGTAAAGTAAAGAGCAGAAC
>JBNMIN010000108.1:0-7229 GCA_050873305.1 Oscillospiraceae bacterium | reverse complement strand
TATCTTCGTCTCCTGGCTGGGAGTCTTTATTTTCAGGGAGTTTATGTACTTGTCGGTAGTTACCTTCATTTTCTTCTTGCTGACGAACGGACCCGTCATATACTTCTTCAGGCTTGCAACCGTCGCATTCTCTCTTATATTGAGAATTCCGAAGATTCCCGTCGCACGCCGTTCTTCGGTCAGAAGCGCAAATCCGTTTTTGATCGACTCGTGAGGAGTTTTATTTTTTACCTCCTTGCCGTCAAGAAAAATCTTTCCTGAGCGGCGCGTCGTTATGCCGAAGATCTGCTCAAGAAGCTCTGTTCTGCCCGACCCGTCAAGTCCGGCGACGCCGAGTATCTCTCCCCTGTTTGCCTCGAAGGACACATCTCTGAGATTTGTATATTCGCTGCCGAGGTTTTCGACTTTCAGCAGCACATCGCCGATCTCGTTATCCTTTTTCGGATAACGGTTCGTCAGCTCGCGTCCGACCATGAGTCTGATTATCTCGTTCATGGTAAGCTCGCTCGCGGGCTTCGTCGCGACCCATCTGCCGTCGCACATTATTGTGACCTCGTCGCTGATACGCAGTATCTCTTCCATTTTGTGCGAGATATAGATAATCGCGCATCCGCGGTCGCGGAGCATATTGATTATGCGGAACAGATGCTCCGCCTCTTCCTCGGTAAGCGATGATGTGGGTTCGTCAAAGACGATTATCTTTGAATTATAAGAAACCGCTTTCGCGATCTCAACCATCTGTCTCTGCGAAACCGGCATAGTGCTCATTATTGTTTTGGGGTCAACATTTATTTCAAGCTCTTTGAATATTCTCGCCGTTTCGTCATACATTTTCTTTTCGCTTGTAAACGGAAGAAATTTTGAAACAGTCGGGAATCTTCCGAGCCACATATTGTCCATGACATTGCGTTTGAGAGCCTGGTTGAGCTCCTGGTGAACCATCGCGACTCCGTTTTCAAGGGCTTCCTTGGAGTTTCTGTAATTCACCTCTTGACCGTCGACATATATATGTCCGCCGTCCTTGCTGTAAACGCCGAAGAGGCATTTCATAAGAGTTGACTTGCCCGCGCCGTTTTCTCCCATAAGCGCGTGCACCGTCCCCCTTCTGACCGTCAGCTGCGCATGGTCGAGCGCCTTGACGCCGGGGAACGACTTTTCTATATCCACCATTTTGAGCAATACATCTTTATCGGAGTCCGGCTTATTTATATTGGTCTGCATATGTTTCACTCCTGTCTGCATCTGAGTTTTACGGTTGGGGCATGGCGCCCCAACCGCAAATTGAAACCGTTTGATTATTCGCTCTCAGAAGTGTAAGCAGAATAGGGTATATTGACTCTCCAAGTGCCGACCGTGTTTGCGGAATCGATGCCTTCGAGCGCATTTGTGCCGTTGAGCAGATTCTTCATGACGGTGGTTATAGCGGTTGCCATACCCTCGGCATCCTGCTTGATAGTGCCTATCATCGAGCCGGACTTGATAGCCGACTTCGCAGCATCTGTTGCGTCAACGCCGAACACGGGGATAACGGTCTTGCCGTCCTTGTTGTAGCCCGCGGTCTGAAGAGCGGATATTGCGCCGAGCGCCATCTCGTCGTTGTTCGCGATAACGAGCTCGATCATATTCTTGTTGGACTCGGTGTACTGTGCGAGAGCCGTGCTCATATAGTTTGTCGCGGCGGCAGACGACCACAGTCCGTCCTGATCAACGAGGTACTTGTTCTTGTTTGCGGAATCGTAGAACTTGAGCTCGGGCTTTCCGGCAGCCTTGAGAATCGCGTTTGCGTCCTCAACGCCGTACTTTGTACGCGCGATGGCTTCCATGTTGCCTTCCTGACCCTTGAACATAACGTAGCTGATGACGCCGTCGTTGTTGAGGTCGAGCTTGCCATAGTTCTTCAGGACATACTCGCCTATCATCTTGCCCTGCATATGACCTGCCTGCTCATAGTCCGTGCCGACGAATATGCACTTGTCATAGCTCTCGATAACGGACTGCTCAACGGAGCGGTTGAAGAATATAACGGGAACATTCTTAGCCTTGGCGAGATTGATGATGTTCTGCGCCGCGTCGTTTGAACCGGTGTCAACGACATTGACGATAAGCAGCGAAGAGCCCTTTGCAAGAGCGGTCTGAACCTGCTCGGTCTGCGTGGTCTGGTTGCCGTTGGCGTCATAGTCATTGTAGGTATATCCGCTGTCGCTCAGGATCTTGTCCATTGACGAGCGAACGGTGGAAATATACGCGTCGCTGAAGGTATAATAAAATACGGAAATCTCACCTTTTGTTGAGCCCTTGTCTCCGGAGCCGCCGCCGGACGAGCAGGCGGCAAAGCTGGCTACCATGAGCACTGCCAATAATAATGCTAACAACTTTTTCATAAGATTACCTCCTTAAAAGAATTTCTTCGTTATCAGCATCTTCATTATAGCTTCGGGTTTCAAAAAACAGAATGAGATTTTCTATCTAAAATGTATAAAATTTTACGATGTTGTCGAATCAATATATATACTTTGCCGCTTTAGCGAGAAGAAACCGCCCGGATGTTTATTTCTCACATCCGGGCGGTTTTGTTAATCATATTTATCGAAGCCGAAAAGAATCTTCTGAACATCAGCCGAGAACATATTGCTTCGGTCAACGACATAGACATCGGTTTTTATCACACTCTCGGTCTTCTTGCCCGAGAGTATGTTCGCCGCGTTCATAACGGCAAGATAGCCCATGGAAAACGGGTTCTGTACAATGAGCGTATCAAGTTCCCCCGTTTCGAGCATGCCGACACACTCCGTGTTGTTGTCGAAGCCTATCGCGCAGACGCGGTCTTTGAGCCCAAGCTCCTTTATCGCCATCCCAACGCCGAGGGTCGACCATTCGTTGAAACCGACGAGAAGATTGATCTGCGGATTCTCTTCAAGAAGCTTTCTTGCGCCCGCGGTCGCGCTCTGAGCGTTGGACGAAACGCTGACCATAGCGACTATCTCGGCGTTTTTAACATTTTTAATTTCGTCCTGAAAGCCCTGCAGTCGCTTGCTGCCGTTTTCGGTGTTCTCGCCGTAATTGACTATTCCGATATTGATGCTCTCCTGCTCTCCGCAGAGCTTCTGCGCGACCTGAGCGGTTTTCAGTCCTGCGGAGTAATTATCGGTTGCGATAAACAGCTCTTTATCCGCCGCATCAACATCGCTGTCCACGGTTATTATTTTTATGCCCTTCTCCGCCGCCTTGCGAACGGCGGGAGCATTTTTTTCATAATCTATCGCGGACAGGATAATGGCGCCGACATTTCGCGAAACGGCATTTTCTATCATTTTGTTCTGGGTTTCGTAGTCCTCTTCGTTATCCGGTCCCTCGAAAGTGATATCGATATTGAACTCGGTCGCGGCGGAGAGCGCGCCTTTTTTCACATCGTTCCAAAAATCCGACTCGCTTCCCTTTATTATTATGGCGACGCTCGGGGTGTCGGAATCAAAGCCCTGTCCGTCCTTGCATCCGGATAAACCGCAGAGCAAAAGGACGGCAATCATAATGAGAGCTGCACTTCTCTTAATATTCATTTTCCCGTCCTTTCTCGATCTTCGGAATCCTTATAGTGACGGTTGTGCCGACATCGAGCTCGCTGTCAATAGAGATTCCGTATTCATCGCCGAAATAAATTTTGAGCCTGTCGTTGACATTTTTAACGCCGATGCCCTTTGAATCGCTCCTGTCTTTTTTCAGGATAGTTTCGCACTGCTCTTTAGTCATTCCGAGTCCGTTGTCGGAAACGGTTATCACAATATCCTTTCCGTCGCCGTGAACGCAGATGCGTATCTCGCCCTCGTCCACCATTCTGTCGAGCCCGTGATAGATGGCGTTCTCGATAAAGGGCTGGATCGTTATCTTGTTGCACATATATTCGAGCAGACTCTCATCCACATCAAAAGAATAAGTGAACTGGTTTTTATATCTGTAGCTCTGGATTATCAAGTAGCTCTCAGCATGGCGAAGCTCGTCGCGGATGGTGATAAACTCGTTTCCGTGGCTGATGCTTATTCTGAACAGCTTCGCGAGGGCGCCGACCATCTCAACCGCTTCCTTGCTGTTATCCTGCTCGCACATCCATTGAATGGAGTCGAGCGTGTTATAAAGGAAGTGGGGATTTATCTGCGCCTGAAGAGCCTTGAGCTCGGTCTTTCTGAGAACTATCTCCTCATTATGCACCTTTTCCATGAGCGACTGTATCATATGCACCATGTGCTCAAACGACGCGGAGAGAGTGCTGAACTCAACTACATTCGCCTTGTCCGCTTTATATTTATATGTTTCCGCTTGCTTTTCAAAGCTCTGCATTGACGAGACAAGGCGTCTTACGGGTCTTGTGACCGTCCGCGAAAGCAGGAAATATACCGTGACGGAGATGATAAGGCTGAACAGCAGCGCAACAGCCATCCCGACCGCTATCTGTCTTTTGACGGACTGAGCCACTTCGTCGGTAAAGCTGACTCCAACTATTTTCCAGTTGCATGAATTAAGGGACGAAACCGTGTAAATATTGTCTTCTCCCCGGTGGACGCCGTCCGTCATTTTTGAAACTTCGTCGGTATTCTCTTTTTTGATGCCGGAAAAAAGCATCTGCTGCTGCGGATGGTAGACTATCCCGCCCTTTGAATCGATAATATAGCAGTATCCCCTCTGGCCTATGCTTATCTTATCGATATATTTTGCAATTGAAATAAACTCAAAATTGACAGCGACAAAGACCTGCTTTTGAAAAAGATCGGAATATTTTTTCTTTGCAATAGTCACGACCCACGGGTACTTATTCTCATAGAGCGTGTCAACATGGGGCTGGGTTATCGCATAGCCGTCCTTGAGGCTCGAAAATATCGATTTGTCAAAGGACAGATCGGTCGCGTTTTTCTTTGCAATATCGCCGCTGTCGTTTTCGGTCAGAAGAATGTTGCCGTCGGTGTCATAAATCGTTACGCAATAGATATCGTCCTCAAGCCTCGCCGCAGTTGAAACAACTTTTTCAAGCGACTGCAGACTGTCGCAGCTGTCCGCCTCATCACAAAGGTTGTCCAGCTTGTTCTTGATGGACGAGATGTAATTTGAAACCGTGCCGTTCGCCTGCGACACCGACTGCTTTGACGAGACATACGCCGAATTGAACATCGTCCTTTCATAGAACACACCAAAAAGGAGCGTAGCGCCTACAGTCGAAAACATCACGCCGAACACGACTATTGCAATTATGAGCGTTGACAGTTTTATTCCGGCGCGTTTAAATATCTTTCCCACCCAAACGCTCCTCTCTGTATTTGTTCGGCGAAACCCCGTAATATTTTTTGAAGCAATAGCTGAAATAGTGCTGATCGCTGTAACCGCACTTCTGCGATATTTCAAATATCTTCATCGAAGTACACAAAAGCAGATCGCTCGCCGCTTTCATCCGCCTTTCGGTCACAAGGGCAACAAAATTCTTTGACTTTTTCTTTTTTATCAGCGCGCTCAGATAGTTCGGGCTGACGCCCAGCTTGTCGCTCGCGTCCGTCAGGGACAGATCCTCGTTCATATATTCCTCGTTGATTATCTGCAGCGCATGGTCGCAGAGAGCCTCGCTCTCATGCCTCTGCGAGCGTGAGATAATATCCCTCGCATCGAGGCAGAGCGAAACAAGCTCGTTTTTATACTGCTCGTTAAAGTCGAAGGACAGGCGGGACATGAACGAATTGTTGGAGGTAAACAGCTCCGCCGCAGCGTTGCCGTCCGGCAGAACGCTGACGCATCTGTGCGCGGTGGCAAGAATCTGAATGATAATATAATCAATGCCCTCGCGCGTCTTTCCGGAAAGTATTTCGTCAAGGAACGACTTTATCTCATCCTTGCTCCCTATCTTCAGAAGCTGTTCGAGCTTATAGACGGATTTTTCGGCATTTTCAAACTCGTATGTGCTCTTGCGCTCCTGGTCGTTGATATATCGGATGTTGCCCGTGCCGTCGGAGGTGTAGCGCCGCGCCGTGATAGCCTGAGTGCAGGCGAGCGCCAGCAGAGACGGATCCTGAACTGTCTCGCTGATGCCGATAGTGCACTTCTGATTCAACAGTTTTTTTGCGCTCTGCACCAGTTCGATAACGGGGAGCCTCAGTTTTGTTGACATCTCTTCCGGCTCGCTTGTTACAAGAGTAATTATTCTGCCGTTGACAAAGAAGCTTTCGCACAGAGCATATTTATTGAAAATACTGTTGACAAAATCGATATGCTGCTGAGAGGTGCAGGTCTTGCCTGTGTTTGCCTTGAATTTTGAAGCAATGACGCTGTAGCAGTCGCCGTCGCTTTTGATTATTCCGAGCTTTTTGGCATTCTCAGTTAAGTCGTCCGATGCATGGACATCCTCGCCCGTACCGAGTAGGAGCGGAAGCAGGAATTCCGCCTTTTCAAGCCGCAGAGAGATATCTTCGCTTGACCCGCCGCTTTTGAGCAGTTCAAATTCCTTGTCCATCTCGGCTCCGATTTTTTCAAACTCCTCGGTGAGTTCGGATGCGGAAACAGGCTTGAGAAGATATCTTATGACATTGTATTTGAACGCCTCCTGAGCGTATTCAAAGTCATCGTACCCGCTTAGGATAACAAATTTCGTCGCCGGTCTTATTTCGCGGGTCCTTTTTGCAAGCTCGAGTCCGGTCATAAGCGGCATTTTGATATCGGTCAGAACAAGATCGGGTTCAAGCTTTTCGAGAAGATCGAGCGCCTCTATTCCGTTTTCGGCGCCGCCGACAACCTCAAAACCCGCTCTCTGCCAATCGACATTGCCGATAATCGCCTCTCTCTGGCGTATCTCATCGTCAACTACAAGCACACTGTACATAATCATGACCTCGCACAAAAATCATTTGTTTTATGTATACCGACTTTGCGGCGCATCCGGCAAAAATACAAATCATAACCGTATTTTTCGGATGCCGCTTCTGATTTTATTATATAAAAACTTCCGATCATTATCAAGATTTATCTTTTTCGCGGTGTCCGGCCGAAAAAAATCAAAAAGATATAACAAAAGCAAGCATTGTCATATATCTGACACGCTTGCTTTCCGTTAAATTCCAAAATCTTATTCTGACTTCTCCCAAAACTCGCCGCATATCTGCCAGACGGACTCATTTTCGTAGTGCTCGCGTATGCTCTTTTTTGAGTAGGCGGAGATATTATTTTTATCTGCTCCGGCGTCTATAAGCAGCTTCAATATG
>JBNMIN010000107.1:0-7274 GCA_050873305.1 Oscillospiraceae bacterium | reverse complement strand
TATTCCGAAAGTGACCGAGCCGGAATACCCGACCGAACAGGCGCTCGACGATTTTGATATGCCGACGGATTCGACCTTTGCCGTCAACCTCAGTGAGCGCGACCGCGGCTCACTGCGCGAATATGAGCGCGAGGTCAGCGAAAATGAGAAGAACAACGGAAGCGAAAAGGGCTTCAAAAAATTTATAAAGGGCATCATCCCAATGAAGGGCGACGGTGTATCCGAAATAGTTCGCAAGATAGTCTTTATGGCGGCGATAATCACCGTGTTCGTCAGCGCGGGAATGCTGATAAACACATATCTTGTTCAGCCCAACATTGTTGACAACGATATAAAAGATATCAAGCCCAGCGAGGAGCTGACATGGGACGAGATAAAGGCGAAGTACCCGAACGTCAAGTTCCCCGAGGGTATGCAGTTAAAATACGCCGAGGCGTATGCGCAGAACACCGACCTCGTCGGCTGGCTGAAGATAGACAAGCTCAAGATGGACTTCCCGATTCTCCAGACCGACAACGATTCGTATTATCTCAAGCGCAGCTTCACCCATAGATACACGGATCTCGGAAACCCATTCCTGGCTCATGCCAATTCAATCAAGCCGCTTGACCGCAACAGTATAATCTACGGTCACAGTACCCGCAGCTCGGACAAGATATTCAGCAAGCTCTTCGATTACCGCACCACGCGCGGATTCATAAACAATCCGATAATCGAGTTCAACACCATCTATCACGACTACAAGTGGAAGGTCTACGCGGTGTTTATCACAAACGCGACCACCGCCGAGGACAACGGATATTTCTTCAACTATGTCTGGACGAATATAAGCGAGGTGAGCTTCGAGCAGTATATAGCCGAGCTCGATTCGAGAAAGCTCTACACAACGGGCGTCGACATCAAGCCGACCGACAAAATTCTCACTCTTTCGACCTGCCTGTATGAGTTCGATAACGCCCGCCTTGTCGTTGTGGCGCGAATGGTGCGCGACGGCGAGAGCGAAGAGATAGATACCTCGCTCGTCAAGACAAACCCCAATCCGAGATATCCTCAGGCTTGGTACGATAAAGACAAGAAACAGAATCCCTATAAAAACGCAAACAGATGGTATCCCAACTGATGAGGTGATATTTTGAAAAATAAGATCTCGCTCCTGGCTTTTGTCAATCAGCCTCTCCCGCGCAGGGCGATAGCGGAATATGAGTCCGTTTTTGCCGCGATATACGGAGAGTGCCGATTTGAGCAGTTCACGGACAGCCGCGAGCTGTTCTCCGCCCTTGCCGGAGCGTTCGGAGATACTGAAACCGTGGTTCTTGCGGCTGCCGAACGGCACTATATCGAGATAAAAAAGCTGCTTTTCGATGCACTCAGAACAAAAACCGCGTCCTCCGACAGAATAGCCGAAGTGCTTGAAAAGGCGGATGAGGATCAGTGCCTGATGCCCGCCGATGCACAGATACTTGTGACCGACGATGGCAAATACAGCGGCTTTATTGAAAAAAGCGGAAAACAGACGCTGGTTTTTCTGCCCCTTTCCGACGGCAGATGCGCCAAGGTCGCCGAAGAACTGAAATCGGTGTTCATGACCGATGAAAAAGCTGCCGAAAGCGCAAACACTCCCGAACCGGACACTAACGGTGCCGGCGAGCTGAGTGCCGAGGAAAAGTGCGACCCCGAAGAGGTTATCGCTCTTTTGAAAGAGCGCGGACTTTCCGCCGCAGTTGCTTCGAGCAAAAACAGCCCGTTCGTGTTCTCTGTCCTGCCCTATGACGACGGATCGGATTTTGATGATATCATATTTTCTCAGTCGGTAGATGTCGAGCGCCAGGAGGACGAGAGCCACGGCGAATACATAGCCGCCATGGCGGGACGCGCCAGAGTGAAGAGCGGCGCGTCGGTCGGCGCGGCGATATCGAATGTGTTCCGCAACGATGATGAAAACAGCAAGCATTTCATGCTCATCTGCATAGCGGACGAGAACAAGGCGCGCGTGTTCAAAGTTTTCAGCCGCAAGGGCGAGACCACGCAGGAATTTATCTACGCCTGCGTCCACAGGCTTTATTCCGCGCTCGCCGACTATGCGCGCAACGGCTTTGTCATGCACGATGTCAGCGACGATGCGTCAATAATAATCACGGACGGCGAACATCACTCTCACCATAAATCGGCTCCGGTGCGTTCGGGCAAAAAGACTGCGCTTATAGTCGCGTCGGTTATTCTGCTCGCCGTGCTTATCGGCACTGCCGTTACATTTCTTGTCAAAGGCTACGGCTCGCAGTCCGGTGCGTCGCTCATCGGCGCGCGCACTCCCAACACGACCGAGAGCGGGACGGGCGACATAATCGGCGTTATGGATGATATTATCTTTGCCGATGTCGAAGATCCCAACGGCGATATAACCGACGAATATAGTTCCGACAGCACCGACGCGCAGAGCACCGATTCCGGAAAAACAACCGGGGAGCAGACAAATGGCACTGTTCCGGGCTCGATAGCCGAGGGCTCAACCGTTCTGACGACGGTTATCACCACAAAGCCCACGACCCGCCCGAACACGACCGAAAAACCGACAACCAAGCCCACGCAGAAGCCGACAGAGACCACGACAAGGCACAGCTCTTCAAAGACGGGCACTTTTGTTTTCACCGTCTACGGCTACGGTCACGGAGTCGGCATGAGTCAGAACGGCGCGTCCGAATATGCGCGCCGCGGCTGGACATACAAGCAGATTCTGCTCCATTATTACAACAATCCCGGCATCAACCTCATTAAAGATTCTAATTTGCCGAGCACGGTTACATATAACGGCAAGAGCTATTCGCTCGCCGAATATCTCGGCAAAACCGCATATGCCGAGGTCGGTCCGTCTGCGCCGCTCGAGTCGATAAAGTCGCAGATGGTCGCAATATACACCTACGCTAAGCGCCAGAATTTCAAGATGACTACCTCGAACCATGCGTTCCGCGAGAGCTACGCCGGAACGAGTTCATCTATTGAAAATGCGATAAAAGCGACGCTCGGCGAATATCTTGCTTATTACGGCTCGCCCGCGTTCACTCCGTATTTTTCAACGGCGGCGGGGAAGACAACTTCGAGCGCGAATGTCTGGGGCGGCAGTCAGAGCAGCTATCCGTATCTCGCGGGCGGCAGGACAAGCCCCGAGGGCGATGTCAAACGCACGCTGACTATTTCGAGCGAGGATCTCCGCAAGAAGGTCGAAGCGTATAACGCAAAGGTAGACTCATCAAAGCGCATAACGCTCCAGAGCGACCCTGCGCAGTGGATAAAGATACTCGAGCATGACAGCGCGCGCGGCAGCAGCTGCGGCTACATTTCGAGCATGAAGATAGGCAATCAGACGATGCGCGGCAACGCGTTCAGGCTCAACATAATGGGTGCGGCGACGCTCCGCTCGCATTGCTTCACCTTCACCTATACGCCGGACTGATATAAAAGCAAAAGGGCTGCCCGATGCGGCAGCCCTTTTTAAATAGAGGATGAAATTATGAACAAGCAGGAAGTATATGATTTCCTGACAAGCAGGGGAATAGAATACGAAGTGACCGAACACGGCGCGGTGTTCAATATGGAAGAGATGTCTCATGTTGAGCTGCCGCACCCCGAGGCGGATGCGAAGAATCTGTTTGTCAGAGACGACAAGAAGCGCAATTATTATCTCATAACAGTCAAGGGCGACAAGCGCGTTGACCTGAAAAAATTCAGGGAAGAGCACGGTACGCGCCCGTTGAGCTTTGCATCGGAAAACGATCTGATGAACCTGCTCGGCTTGATACCCGGCGCGGTGACGCCGCTCGGTATACTCAACGACAGCGAGAGAAAAGTGAAGCTCTTCCTCGACGAGGAACTTGTCAATGGCGGACTCATCGGAGTCCACCCGAACGACAACACCGCAACGGTGTGGCTGAAAACAACCAAGCTTATAGATATAATAAAGGAACACGGGAACGAAGTTGAAGCAGTCAGAATATGACTGCAAAAATAAAAATCAAGCCGGGAGAGTTATAAAAAAACTTTCCCGGCTTTTGAATTGTTACATATCTGAATATATGCGATATAGCTTTTTGGCCATGCTTTCCATTGAGTAGTTTTCAATAGCCGAACGCCTGTTTTTCTCCACAAGCTCTGTGTCGGCGGTCATTTCAACCGCCTTTTCGAGCTCTTCGGCGAGGCTGTTTGAATCGCCGTTTTTGAACCAGAGAAAATCGAAGTTGTTTTCCGCATGACTCTTCATTCCGGGACAATCGGATGCTGCGACGACCTTGCCGCAATAGGCGGCTTCAACTATGGCGTAGCAGAATCCCTCGCTCCTGGAGGACTGGATATATATGTCCGCCGCGCGGTAGTAGCTCGCGATGTCCTGCCTCGGCGGCAAAAGACGAACCCATTCGGGAAATTCGCCGAACTGCGCTTTTATCTGCTCGGCGATAGTTTCCGTATTTGAAGCGGTGCAGACGGCAAGGCATATATTCTGCCCCTTTTCGCGTAGCTTTTTTACCGCCGCGCACGCTATATCGATGCCCTTGAGACGGTAGTCATAGCCGATCGCAAGGCAAAGGACTGAATCTTCCGGGAAGCCCAAATCGGTCTTGCTGAGCTTTTCGTAATCATCCATGCGCGGAAAATATACCGCGTCGTTTAAAAGCACCGGCTTGCAGGAGCCGATATTGTTTTCGGCCTCCCGCATGATGTGCGGGCTGACGCACAACACAGCATTCCATTTTCGATAGCAGAGCCGCGCAAAGAATTTTTTTACCGCGCCGAATCTGCCGAAGCTGCTTCTGTAGTGCTTGAACTTTTTCACATGAAGCCCGAAGCAGGCGATATTGACACACATATCGGTTTTCAGATCGGTGAAGTGCGTATGAACGATATCAATGCCGTTTTCTTTTATTATCTTTCTGAAAGCTTTGATTTTTTCCTTGACCGAGCTTTTATATATCGCGGTCGGAGTCTCTCTTGACAGGTCGATGTACCATTGGTTGTTGCGCTTTAACATCCTGTCGGGAAACGCATAGAGCATGGAGTCGCCGCCGCTCAGAGAATTCTTTCTGAAATATTCCAGCGATTCGATGAAATTGCCTCTGTATTTTGCGGCATAATCGCATATCTGCAAAATGTCCATATCCTGCTGCGCCTCCCTTTCGGTCACTAAAATTATAGCGTCTTGCAGGGGATAAATCAATAGTCTGAATCCTGAACTGCAAAGTAATTGCCGCGTTAATGTGAGCTATCGTGTTTCAAATCGAAGATGTTTCGCTTGCCCGCAGGGGCAATTTTCATTGAAAAAAGCACTTGCTTTTGCAAGTGCTTTTTCTGGTGGAGATGGCGGTAATCGAAACCGCGTCCGAAAAGGGCTCCCCACAGCTTTCTACGGGCGTAGCCTGTCTTTTAGAATTCCCTCGCCGGAGCGCCGTCAGGCAGGCTCACCGGTTCGGTAGTTCCGTTGTTCATGACGGGTTACGGAGCGCTCACCCGTGCACGTTCACTGCTAATCGACGCCTTATACCGGGCCGCAGTACTCCCGGCAAAGACGGCTGCTATTTAAGCAGCTTGTAAAACTGTATTGTTGTCGTTTATTATTTAAACGTATGGGTTTTATAGCGGTCCCACACCGCTGCCCGCTTACCGAAGTTCAACCTCCCCGTCGAAATCCTTTCATCCCCATATATCAAACGGCTCTCGCCGATTGAATCAGAAGTTTTTAATGCTGCGCTCAATGTTGCGTGCGGCGTCTTTCTTCGCGGCTGTTTCGCGCTTGTCATAGAGCTTTTTACCCTTGCACAGCCCTACCTCAACCTTGGCGCGCCCTTTTACGAAATATACGCTCAGCGGCACGAGGGTCAACCCCTCCTGCTTCGTCTGACCGAGCAGACGCATTATCTCGCGCTTGTGCATCAACAGGCGGCGCACCCTCAGCGGGTCGCGGTTGAAGATGTTGCCGTGCTCATATGGGCTGATGTGCATTCCGTTGACGAACAATTCGCCGTCAACTATCGAACACCATGAGTCCTTGAGATTGAGCTTGCCCTGGCGGATGGATTTGACCTCCGTACCGCAAAGCTCGATTCCCGCTTCGTATCTGTCGAGTACGAAATAGTCGTGAAAAGCCTTCTTATTCTGGGCGGCAATCTTTTTCTGTTCTGTGCCCATGGCTTTCACTTCCTTTCCGCACGGGCAGTTTTCGGGAAAATATTATAACGCCCGGCAGAATTTTTGTCAAGGCGATACCTGTCGGCTCAGATTTTATCTTTGAGTTTTGTCAGAGAGACGAGCAGGGAATACATTCGGTGCCTCAGAAGGAAAAATTTAATGTTCGAGGGCAGGGAAGAATATTTATCCGCCCGACGATCGGTACACAAGCTGAAAATCTCAAGCTCCTCGCTCTGTCTGATAAGCTTTATCGCCTCTTTTTTCGGAAGCGTCGTCGCGGTGGGGTAGAGGAAGCTGCGATATATATATCTGCTCAGGCGGCAGAGCAAATCTTCCATTTTCTCGTCAAAGCAGCCGTCTGCCTGTATGAGCGAGCGTATCTCTGCATTTGCAAATGATGTGAGACGAAGATTGTTGTATGAATATGCCTTTGTGAGCTGGGATGCGAAAATATTATAGTTATACAGGGATATCGGCAGATAGCTGAAAGTGCTGAGCTGGCTTATCATATGTGCCACAACAAATTTGTCTTCCCCGCGGCTGTATCCTCTGTAGAAATCTGCATCGAAATTATAGGAAAATGCGCTTCGCTTTATGCACTTGCAGCAAAGGGAATTGAACCTTGATGAGAGCAGCAGTTCCCAAAGCTCGCGCTTGCTGTTTTTGTCAAATATCTTTTTTGTGTCAAAAAGCTTTTCCTGCACGGTTGTGCCGTCCGAAAAACTTTTGCTGAAGTCAAAAAACACCATGTCACAGCCATTTTTTTGAATCTCTTCATTGATGACTGCAAATATTTCTTTGCCCACCGTGTCGTCCGAATCGAAGACGATGAAATAGTCTCCGCGCGCGTTCTCGAACGCAGTTTTTCGCGCGAGAAACACGCCTTGATTCTCCGTGTGAATGACGCGCACGCGGCTGTCTTTTTCTGCGTATTCGTCGCAGATGCTGCCGCTTGAGTCCGTCGAGCCGTCGTCGATTATAAGCAGTTCAAAATTTTCATAGTTCTGATTGAGAACTGAATCCAGACATTCGCGAAGATATTTTTCGGTGTTGTATACGCACACCGCAGCAGTAAAAAATACAGACATATTTATATACTATCC
>JBNMIN010000106.1:0-7415 GCA_050873305.1 Oscillospiraceae bacterium | reverse complement strand
CTTCTCAGAAAGGCGAAGCCCTGGGAGATGTGGAAAGCCGTGCGCGGCTACGGACATCTCAACAAGAACTGGTATGTTCTCAAGGATGAGGACAACGGATATCTCGCAGAGGGTCCGTGCCCGGCGGATGTCAACAGCGGACAGTTTGAGAGCTGGAAGAAAATGGGCGACATAAAGGGCGCGTTCTTCGGCCACGACCACATGAACAATCTCGCAGGCGAGGTTGACGGAATACTGCTCGCGCAGTGCAAGACCTCGGGATTCCGCGCATACACCGACGGCGGCAGACCGTCCGTCAGGCTGATAACCGTTCACGAGGACGGAAGCTTCGAGACGAGCGTTCATTCGTTCAAGGATTTCGGACTCAAATGCACCTGCTTAGGTCCCATTGAAAGCCGCATAACCGACCGTCAGAGCGTCAACGCTACAATTGCATCGCGTGCGCTCCTCGCCGGAGCGGCTACGGCAGCTGTGATGCTCAGCGCGGGCAAAATCTATCAGGTTCTCAAAAACAGGAGGAAATAAAAATGGTGACTCACATAGTATTCTGGGCGCTTAAAGATGAAGCGGAAGGGCACAGCAAGCGAGAGAACGCGGAGCACATCAAAGAGATGCTCGAAGCGCTCGTTGGCGTTGTCCCCGGGCTTATCGAAGCGAAAGTCGGGATAAACGAAAACGGCGGCAAATATGACGCGGCGCTCTTCTCGGAATTTGAGAGTTGGGACGCGCTGCACGCATATGACAGCCACCCGGAGCACCTCAAGGTGCGCGCTTTCGTCAAGGCGGTTCGCCTCGAGCGCGAGAGCGTTGATTTTGAGGACTGATATTATTTGAAAAGCAGCGTGCTCTGCATTATGAGATCGCCGGCGATACGGGCGATATTCGCGCCGTCGCCGCGTATCTCCCCGCGAAGCCACGCAGAATAGAGACTTATCACCCCGCCGGCGAAGAAGTAAGATCTTGCTTTGAAGTCGGCGGAGTTTTTTATGGAGTCGTCTATAGTGTCGATATTTCTGACGAACGAGACGAAGCTGTTTTGCAGTCTGTCGAGCAGAGAATGAGCTATTCCAAGCCCGAGAATCGAGGCGTAGAGGCTCTTGTCTTTTTCGAGAAATGCGGACAGATTCATGAATATTCCCAGCGGAGAGCCTTGACTCCCCGCTTTTTTCATATCCCCGAGCGCGTCATATAATTCGTTTTCGATATCCGCCCAGACGGCTTTTCTGAGCGAGTCGATATCATCGTAGTGGGCATAAAACGTTCCGCGGTTTATATCCGCGCGGGCGACGATATCGGTGACGGTTATTTTATCTATACTCTTCTCCCGCAGCAGTTCGAGAAAGGCTCTTTTTATCAGCGTGCGCGAGCGAACCGCGCTTTTGTATTCCGCTTTCATTCGCAGTCTCCTTTGCAAAATTGGACAATCTGAAATATATCTGTATGATTTTGGACAGTTTCGGCATCTTTTGACCGTTGAAACATTAAGCCGAGAGTATTATACTCTTTGCAGAGGTAAAATTCAACAGCTGTACGACTTTGGAGGTAATAAATATGGCATACGAACAGAAAGTGGATTTCCACGCGCATTTTCTCTCGGACACATACTATGAATATCTCAACAAATATGAGGGTCCTACGCCCGACTCGTTCCCGACCCCCGAGTGGAGCGTCGACGGTCAGCTCAAGCTGATGCAGAAGCTCGGCATAGCGTTCGCTTTTCTGAGCGTGTCATCGCCGAACATGTCCCGCGCGGACAGGGACGACGAGATAAAATATGTCCGCAAAATAAACGAAGAGGGCGCGCAGATAGTCAAGTCGCACCCGGAGAAATTCGGGCTTTTCGCCTCGCTCCCGCTGCCGCACACGGACGCCGCAATCGAAGAGGCAAAATTCGCGCTCGATGAGCTCGGCGCGGACGGATTCGGGCTTTCGACCCACTACGCGGGAATTTATCTCGGCGACAGCAGATATGACCCGCTCATGGAGCTGCTCAACGAACGCGGCGCAGTCATAGCGGTTCACCCCGTGAAGCCCGCCGCACTGCCGCAGGGAATAAACGAAAATATCCCTATCCCCGCGCTCGAATTTTTCAACGACACCACGCGCACATTCACCAACATGGTCATGCACAACATATTCGGCAGATATCCGAACATAAAATGGATATTCCCGCATGCGGGCGCGTTTCTTTCGATACTCTCGGACAGGATGAACAGCTTTTCGATACAGATGAGAGGCAACCTGCCGGAAGATATCCCGTTTGATTTCAAGGGTGATATGCGCCATATCTATTTCGACGCGGCGGGATTCTGCCTGCAAAAGCAGCTTGGCGCACTGCTCAAAGATGTCGGCGCAGAAAATATTCTCTACGGCTCGGATTCGCCGTACACGCCGGCGCTCGCCTGCACGGCGCTCAGCGGCGGACTTGAAAAAATTAACTGCACGACCGAAAATGAAAAAGACATGATGTTCACGGGCAACGCAGTCCGCCTATTCCCGCGGCTCGGAGAGACGCTCGGGCGAACCGCCGACGGCGGCACGGTCTGCTACGCGGACCGGAAGCTCACCTCGGGCGAAAGATTCAGCCGTTTTATCAGGCTGGCGGTAGCTAAAATATACAACAAGATATTCAAATAAAATATCAGAGCCGGTATCACTGCGATACCGACTCTCTGTGTTATTTATCTTTACTTTTTTCGCACTGCGAGCAGCAACCGCTGCAGCCCGAGCAGCCGCAGCATCCGCCGCGCTTTTTCTGCCTGCGAATTGAAACTATCGCGAGCACAACGAGCAGGGCGATAACGGCTATTATAACAAAATCAACGGGTTTCATGCTATCAGGCTCCCTATCTGATAAACGCCGAACGCGACGAGCCACGCGACAACGCACTGCAGGATAACTATGCCTATCGTTGCAAGGGTCGAGTTCATCTCGCGCTTTATAGTTGCAACTGCGGCGACGCAGGGCGTATAGAGCAGAGTGAACGCGAGGAAGCTCGCGGCGGTCAGCGGGGTGAACATAGCGGAGAGCGCGCCGCCGAGGGTCGATACGCTCGTATTGAGCAGGACGGACATCGTGGAGACGACTGCTTCCTTGGCAGTGAAGCCGGAGATAAGCGCGGTTGCGACGCGCCAATCGGCGAAGCCGAGGGGCTTGAATATCGGCGCGATAAATCTGCCTATAGCGGCGAGCATACTGTTCGCGCTGTCCTCAACGGGGTTGATGCGCGTATCAAAGCTCTGAAGGAACCATATGATAATTGTCGCAACAAATATGACAGTGAACGCGCGCTGGAGGAAATCTTTCGCCTTTTCCCACAGCAGAAGCGCGACGCTCTTTGGCGACGGGATGCGGTAGTTCGGCAGCTCCATAACGAAAGGTACGGGATTGCCGCGAAACGCAGTATTCTTGAGTATCAGCGCGAGCAGGACGCTGAGCACGATGCCTGAGAAATACAGGCATATCATAACGAGCGCACCGTGTCCCGGGAAAAACGCCGCCGCGAAGACCGAATATATCGGGATTTTTGCCGAGCAGCTCATATACGGGGTCAGCATTATCGTCATCTTGCGGTCGCGGTCGGACGAGACGGTGCGGGTCGCCATTATCGCCGGGACGGAGCAGCCGAAGCCGATAAGCATGGGGACGAAGCTGCGCCCGGAGAGACCGATTTTTCTCAGCGGTCTGTCCATAACAAAGGCGATTCGCGCCATATATCCCGTATCTTCGAGAATGGACAGGAAGAAGAACAATGTCACTATTATCGGCAGGAACGAGAGAACGCTGCCGACGCCGGCGAAGATTCCGTCGATGATAAGGCTATGTATAACGGGGTTGATTCCATAGGCGGTCAGCCCCGAATCAACGAGCCCGGTGAGTTTGTCTATTCCGAGACTCAGCCAATCGGAGAGCGCGGAGCCGATAACATTGAAGGTCAGCCAGAATACGAGGCACATAACGCCGACGAACACCGGTATAGCGGTATATTTGCCGGTCAGGACGCGGTCTAGCTTCATGCTGCGGCGATGTTCCTTGCTCTCGCGGCATTTGACGACCGAGCTTTCGACTACTTTTTCTATGAAGTCATAGCGCATTTCGGCGAGCGCGGCATTTCTGTCGAGCCCGGTGTCGTTCTCCATCTCAACTATGCAGTGGTCGAGCAGATCGCGCTCGTTGCTGTCGAGTTCGAGCTTATCCGCCATATCGTCGCCGCCCTCAATGAGCTTTGTCGCGCAGAATCGGCACGGCAGACCGAGGCGCGAGGAATGATCCTCGATAAGATGCACGATAGCGTGAATACAGCGGTGGACAGGCGAACCGTCGGAGCAGAAGTCCCAGACTTTCGGCAGAGTTTTGCTCTTTGCGACCTGCATAGCCTGGTCGACAAGCTCGGACACACCCTCGCCCTTTGCCGCGCTTATCGGCACGACGGGAATACCGAGCGCGTCGCTCATCTTCTTGACATCTATTGTGCCGCCGTTCGAGCGCACCTCGTCCATCATATTGAGCGCGAGCACCATCGGCACGCGCAACTCGAGCAATTGCAGGGTGAGATATAAGTTTCTCTCTATATTCGTGGCATCGACTATATTAATGATGCCGTCGGGCTTCTGATTGAGGATGAAGTCGCGCGAAACTATTTCCTCCTGCGTATATGGACGCAGCGAGTATATGCCGGGCAGGTCGACAACGGAGCTGTCTTTTGCGCCTTTTATCGCGCCCATCTTCTGGTCGACCGTGACTCCGGGGAAGTTGCCGACATGCTGATTCGAGCCTGTCAGAGCATTAAAGAGCGTTGTTTTTCCGCAGTTCTGATTACCGACGAGAGCGAATATCATTTTGCACCCTCCCCGGTTCTGACTTCTATTTTTTTCGCGTCGTCAACGCGGAGCGTCAGCTCATAGCCGCGCACTCTTATTTCTATCGGATCGCCCATCGGCGCAACCTTCTGAAGCGTCACGCGGGTATGCGGGATGAGCCCCATATCGAGCAATCTGCATCTGAGAGCGCCCTCGCCGCCGACGGCGGTTATGACGGCACTCTCTCCTACTTTCAGTTCATTTAGCGTCATATTATCCTCCCGGAAAAGTTAGCCTTGCTTAACTTAAATTTTACACTCCAATCGGACACTTGTCAAGAAACGGCGGTATATTTGACGAAAGTCGGCGAGAAAAATAAAAATCTCCCGAAACGACGAGGCTTCGGGAGAATATGTATTTGCTGTCACAGCGCGATATCGGCGAATATCGGATAGTGATCCGACATCTCCGAGAGGCAGTCATACGAGAGCAGGGCGAATGTATCGGCGCGCGCATCACCTTTTATAAAAATATGGTCATAGGACGGATAATCCCACGCCTGCTTGTCGCCGCAGACCTGTGTTTTGCAGCTGAATTTCGCATCGGTCATATCGGCGGCAAGAGAATTGTATATCTCCGGGATATCAATCTCGCGCGTCTCGGGCGTATCCTCCATAGTGTTGAAATCGCCGACGCACATGACCGGGCAGTTATATTTTTCATTCAGCCCGTCAGCAAAAGACGCGAGCTCTTTTTCCTGCGAGCGCATGACTTCGGTCAGCTCGGCTTCCCTGCCGTCGCGCAAAAGGTCAAAATGGGTGTTTGTGACGGCGAAGCGTTTGCCGCTCGATTTCACCTCGAACACCGCCCAGACAACGCGTCTGAGGCGCGGATTGTCGCAATCTTTATACTTGAAATTCCCGCTGTCAACGACGCTGAGCGTTTCGGAATTATATATCATCGCGGTCATTCTGACGAGAGCACCGCTCGAAAACGGAAAAAGCATTTTATATTTCTTCGGCAGATTGTTTCTCAGCAGGCAGTACCAGCTGTCGCTCATCTCCTGAATACCGACGACATCGGGACTGTAGAGTTCGAGCATTTTTGTATACTGCCTGGCTCTGGGCTTCGCGGGAGTGCCGCCCCAGCTCTTATAATGCACGAGCAGGTTTGACGACATTATGCGCACATCGGCGGAATTTTCAAACGCCTGCGCCGAGAGCTCTTTCTCAAAGTCCGCGGGCAGCTGAACGCCGCTGTTGTTGCCCCTTATAAGAAATATTGCCGTAGGCACGGCGGACAAAGTCACCGCGGCGCAAAGTACAATCGCCGCAACAGCCTTTTTGGATATTTTTCTTTTCATCGCTGTCCCCTCTTTCAAATCGACGGATATCACTATAGAAGTCATTATATCACACGGCGCGTAAAAATGACATATCCCGACAGGAAATACCCGCCGGGATAGCTTTTTGTTTTTTATCAGAACGAGCCGCTGCTGCCGCCGTGGCTGCTGCCCGAGGACGAACTATGCGTGCTCGAACCGCCGCCCGAGCTTCCGAAATCGTTGTCGTTCGACTTCGGGATAGCCGTGCGCGTGACATGTGAGCGAATAAACTGATCGTTGCTCACGGTTATATTCATGCTGCCGGGGACGACATAGCTGTTCGCCTCCGCCTTGAAGCGAACTGTTTTGAGCTCGTTTTTATAGTGCATGCCGACTAGAGCGCGATGACAAGCGCGATAACAATCGAGAGCGGAATCCAGAAGAGCGGAAGCATTTCTTTCGACTGAGAGTCTTGCGGTGTTCCGTCGGCATCGTAGCCGTCTGGCATATTGTTCACATCGTAGGGCTCGCCGTTTTCCGCCTGATCGATGCAGTCGTCGCAGAGGGAAATGAAACTGTCAAATGCGTCATAATATGTTCCGGCAGAGAGCTTCGGCTGAACGGTGCTCATAATATAGTTCTGACCCGCGTCGGTAAATATATTTATGGCGCTTCCAGTTGTGGTTATATGCCATTTGCGGTCGCCCATGCTTATGAGGAACATGATGCCGTCGTGATTATCTCCGCGGCCGTAGCCATAATAGTCATAAAAATCATCGGTATAAGCTTCGATATCTCTGCTGTCGAGATTCTCTATTGTGACTATCGCGACATCCATATCCCACTTTGTGCTTATGCTCTCGAGCTTCGTGAGAAGCCGCTGTGCATCATAATCGCTGAGGATATCCGCATCGTCTACGAGCAGCGGATAGGCTCTTTCGTCAGCGACCGTCCCCGAATAGGGCGGCGCGGGCACGGCAAAAGCCGGAAGAGCGGAAACAAGCACGAGTACACAGGCAAAGACAATCGCCGTTATTCTCTTTTTCATAAGCCGCTCTCCTCCTTATAAGATACCCAGCAAATGGACAAGCCACGCGATGCCATAGATGCCCACGCTGCCCGCCGCCGTGATAATGGCGACGAGTCTTCTGTATGCGGCTTTGTCGAGCGGCAGATCGCCGACAAATTTGCCCGTCTGCCCGTTCATCGCGAAAGTATACTGCTTGCCCTGATAAGTGGTGTTGAGCAGCCACACGGGATAGAGCGCATATTTTGCGGCACTGTGGCTGAG
>JBNMIN010000105.1:0-7482 GCA_050873305.1 Oscillospiraceae bacterium | reverse complement strand
GAGGCGGAAGAGCTCACGGGGGAGACCGAGCCCGAAAAGATACTCGGCGCGTTCTCGCAAAGATTCCCGCGCGCAAGTGTGTTGCTGACCCTCGGCGCGGACGGCGCGTTCTGCCGCACTGGGAACGATACTTTCTATTGCAAAATATTCAGCGTGCCTGTTGTTGACACGACGGCGGCGGGGGACACTTTCCTCGGATTTTTCTTCGCCATGCTCGACCGATTCGGTGCAGAACGCGCGCTGAAAATTGCCTCGGCGGCTTCGGCTGTTGCAGTCTCGCGCCCGGGTGCGTCCGCGTCGATACCGACGCTCGATGAAGTTAAGAAATTTCTCGAAGAGCGCGGCGAGAGCCTGCTGTGAAGCTTTGATAATCTGTCCGGAATGCTTCGGCGTTCCGGATTTTTTATATTTTGACATCGGTGGTATAATAATATTCGGAGCGCACCGCGCTATCAAACAAAAAGGCGGAAGCCTATGACAAAACTCAGCTCAAAAACAAAAGGTGTTTTCTATATAATTTTGGCGGCGTTCGGCTTTTCACTGATGTCGATGTTCGTCAAGCTCGCGGGAGACCTGCCATCGTTTCAGAAGGCGTTTTTCAGAAATTTTATCGCGCTGATTTTTATTTTTATCATGATGCTGCGCGATAAAACAGGGTTCGTGCCCGAGAAAAGGAATATTCCCGATCTCTTCGGGCGCTGCTTTTTCGGCACTCTCGGCATGCTGTGCAACTTCTACGCAATAGGCAAACTCAACCTGTCGGACGCAAATATGCTCAACAAACTGTCGCCGTTTTTTGCAATAATATTCTCTGTAATTTTGCTCAAAGAGCGCCCGAGCATAGTTCAGATAGCAGGCGTGTGCGTCGCGTTCGCGGGCAGCATGTGCATCATAAAGCCTGGGTTTGACAACCCCGAAGTGCTCGCGGCTGTCGCGGGGCTTCTCGGCGGAGCGGGCGCGGGAATAGCCTATACTTTCGTGCGCCGCCTCGGCTCAAGAAAAGAGGACAGCAAGCGGATAATCTTCTGGTTCTCCGCGTTTTCGTGTGCGCTGTGCCTGCCGTTTATGATAGCGGGCTACAAGCATATGACCGCCATGCAGCTTATTTATCTTATCCTCGCGGGGACCTTTGCCTGCGTCGGTCAGATAGGAATAACTCGGGCGTATATCTGCGCGCCGGCGAAGGAGATTTCGGTCTATGACTACACGCAGGTGCTCTTCGCCGCGGCGCTCGGATTTTTCGTCTTCGGCGATGTGCCGGATGTCCTGAGCGTCATAGGCTATGTCCTCATCTGCGGCGCGGGAGTGGGGATGTTCGTATATAACAAGCGCAGAACGGCATAAAAACAGAGCAGGTCATCGGATATCCGGTGACCTGCTTTTTAAATTTATTCCGAAAATTCCGCAATGGCGGCGAGGAAAACTTCGCCGTAGCGCTGTGATTTTGCCTGACCGACTCCGGAGACTTCCATGAATTCCTCCTGCGTTTTCGGCTTGAGGCGGCACATATCGATGAGTGTCGCGTCGGTGAAAACGACATAAGCGGGTATGCTTTGGCGCATGGCGAGACTTTTTCGCAGATCCTTGAGCGCGGCGAGAAGCTTTTCGTCCGCAGGCGGGAGCGGAGTATCTTTTGCGGCTGCTGCTTTCTTTTTCTGCGGGATCTCGAGCATCATACGCAGCGTCTCCTGACCCGCCAGAACCCTGCGGCTCTTCGGAGCGAGTCTGAGTATCGGGTATTCGTCGCCCTGTGCGGTCATGTATCCGTTCTCGCAGAGGTGATCGATGATGTCGCGCAGCCGCTTTTCGGGGCAGTCCGCCATTATGCCGTAGGTCGATTGTCTGCTCAGCCCGGCGGATATCAGCCGCTCGTTTTTGCTCCCGCGCAGGACATCGCAAATTACTTTTTTGCCGTATCGCTGCCCAGTCCGCGCGACGCATGACATTATCTTCTGCGCGTCAACCGTAATATCCGTGTTCTCGTGATTCGAGAGGCAGTTGGAGCATTTTTCGCATCGCTCGGGACCCTTGTCGCCGAAATATTCGAGTATGAATTTGCGCAGGCATTTGTGCGTCGTGCAGTAAAAAGTCATCTGCTTGAGCCGCTCTCTGTCGCGCCGCCTGACCTCTTCCTGCTCGTCCTCGGTGAGGTCGGGGTTCGGCTCGGAGTTGTTTATTAAGAACTGATTTGTCCGCACATCCTTTGCACTGTAGAGCAGAATGCAGTCCGCATTTCTGCCGTCGCGCCCGGCGCGTCCCGCCTCCTGATAGTAGCTCTCCATATTTTTCGGCATGTTGTAGTGGATGACGAACGAGACATTCGATTTGTCTATTCCCATGCCGAAGGCGTTTGTGGCGACCATTATCGCCGCACGGTCATAGACAAAATCGTCCTGGTTGCGCCTGCGCTCATTTTCATCAAGCCCCGCGTGGTAGCGCGTCGCGGAGAATCCGTTCTTCTGAAGCAGTTCGCACACTTCCTCGACCGCCTTTCGCGTCGAGCAATAAACTATGCCGGATTCGCTCTTTCGCTCTTTTATCAGCTTCATCAGCTCGATCGATTTGTTCTTCGGCTGCATGACGGAAAAGAACAGGTTCGGTCTGTCGAAGCCCGTTGTGACAACGAGCGGGGAGACGAGTTTGAGCAGAGTTTTTATATCATCTCTGACGGCTCCCGTGGCGGTCGCTGTAAACGCGCCGACAACGGGACGAGAGTTAAGAGCGTCGATAAAATCCGGGATTTTTAGATAGCTCGGGCGAAAATCCTGACCCCATTGCGAGACGCAGTGCGCCTCGTCGACCGCGACCATGGATATGTTGAGATTGCGGCATATCCCGAGAAAAGCGGGCGCGCAGAGCCGCTCCGGCGCGACATAAATTATTTTATATTTGCCGCTCTCCGTGTTTTGCAGCACTTTCAGATACTGCGCGTGGGTCAATGAGCTGTTTATGTATGCGGCGGCGACGCCCGACTGGACGAGCGCGCTGACCTGATCTTTCATCAGCGAGATGAGTGGGGAGACGACAATAGTGATGCCGTCAAACATGAGCGCCGGCACCTGATAGCATATCGACTTCCCGGCGCCCGTGGGCATGATGCCGAGAACATCGCGCCCGCCGAGCAGGCTGTCCGTTATTCTGCCCTGCCCCTCGCGGAAAGAATCGTGGCCGAAATATTCTTTTAGTACGCTGAGCTTGTCCCGCACCTTTTGCACCTCAACAGAAATATTTATAAAACTAATTATACTCTGCGGCTCGGGAAACATCAAGTAATATACAGACAAAAGAAAAAACGGCGGCACCGAAAATTCGATACCGCCGTTTGAAATATTACTGTTCTACTGTTTCAAGAAATGCTTTTGTGAGCATCTTGTTCTTGAGAATCCCCTTTCTGCACTCGCTCCCGCTATTCTGGGACGGGTAAAAGTATTGATCCACCGATATATCAAACATTGTGACCATCTGATAAAAGGTGTTGAGGCTTGGATGCTGGCCGTCATTTTCGTTATACATAATGGTACGCGGAGCGCGGTCAACAATATAGGCCAGTTGCTCCTGCGTCATTCCGCTGGCCTCCCTTGCCCGCTTGATGGCGAGCCCTATATCGTGAAAATCAAATCGTCGATTATCTCTCTCAATTTTCATAATATCACCTAATGTAATTTTGCATTTCAGTTATTATTATTTGAACGATTGTACATTTCATTCAACTGACTAATTAACTTCATGTGTAAAGGCATTGCAAACTTGACAAGCGCATAAAAAGCGCCTAAAATAAGACTATCAAGTTATGGAAAGGGTGAGCACGATGCTATTCGTGAAACGCTGCGGTGGTTTTGGCTCCACACAATTATATGACACAAAACATTGTGCGGAGCCTTTTCGGAAAGTCAATTTGTAAAACCGAAAGGCCAGGGTAGATATAGACTACCTTTGGTTTTTGCACCCTTTTTTTACGAATTGACTTGAGATATATAAGTCTATGCAGGCCACAAACAATGTTTTGTTTGTGGCCTTTTGCTGTCTTTGTCGTTAAATTTTCCAGCAGAGGGCACACAAATTTGTTTTGTGTTGCCCTCTTTTTTGAAAGGATGATACTGCTTGAAAAATGAAGCAATATGGCTTCTCTGCCCTATATGCAGGAATAAAACCCGGCTCAAAGTGAGGACAGACACGGAGCTTATCAATTTTCCACTGTATTGCCCGAAATGCAAACAGGAAACTTTAGTGAATGTCAAAAAATCAAAACTATCTGTCATCCGCATGGCTGACTTGATTTCTAAGGAGGATAACGAATTATGATGGACAAACAAAAAATTTATCCCAGGTCAAAAGATCGGGAAACTGTATATTTGAAAAATGTCGTTACTGATCCCAGCATCATCGTGGGGGACTACACCATGTATAACGACTTTGTAAACGATCCTGTTGATTTTCAAAAGAATAATGTTCTTTATCATTATCCCATTAACCATGATAAGCTGGTTATCGGCAAATTTTGTTCTATTGCCTGTGGCGCTCGTTTTTTGTTCAACAGCGCCAACCACAGCATGACTTCGCTTGCGACCTACCCATTCCCTATTTTCTTTGAGGAATGGGGGCTGGATGTTAGCCACATAACCGAGGCATGGGACAACAAAGGCGATATTGTTATTGGAAGTGATGTCTGGATTGGATACGAGGCCGTGATCTTCGCTGGAGTTACCATAGGGGATGGTGCCATTATTGGCACCAGGGCTGTTGTAACAAAAGATGTCCCGCCCTATACCATTGTAGGAGGTATTCCAGCTAAACCTATCCGAAAACGCTTTTCTGATGAAACTATTTCGGCGTTGCTGACAGAGCGGTGGTGGGATTGGTCGGAAGAAAAAATTGCTCGCAATCTTACGGCAATCCAATCGGGCCGTATCGATCAATTTAAGTAAATATTGAAAAGAGCCAGACGCACAGACGCAGAGCCATCACAACGAAACCGTTGTTGAATGGCTTGCGGTACAAGAAAAACGGCGGTTTTGAGTCTATCAAGCCGCCGTTTCTTTATGAATTTATATTCTAACGGAGTACGGCGGCCCCCTTGGAGGTGTCACTGTGCTCTCGTTCCTTTTCCATCCCCCTAACCTGTCAAAAAAAGCCCACCCGCCCAACAGGATCAGTCCGGCGGTGGATGCGAAATTTGGCAGTACATAAATGAATTTGTCATTTCATGCGCTTGCGTGGCCTTGTGTCGCGCAGGCGCATTTTGTTTATTCCGCGACTTTCATCGTCAGTTCGAGTATGCGCCTGACGCTTGTCTCGAGGTCGGCGCGGGTTATCTTGCCGCTTTCAAACGCGGCTTTCAGCTCCTCGGGCTCGCCGTCGCCCATCTTGACGTCGTTCCCGGCGAGGACCTCGTCGGAGTGGCTGCTGTGGACGCCCCAGTCTGTTGTGACCATGCCCTTGAAGCCCCACTCATTGCGGAGCATCTCGGTGAGCAATTCATGGCTCACCGAAGTGTGGCAGCCGTTGATGAGATTGTAGGAGGACATAATTGTCCACGGGTCAGCCTCTTTGACGCATATCTCGAAGCCGCGCAGATATATCTCCCTGAGCGCGCGCTCGGAAACTCTGGAATCGCATTCAAAGCGGTTCGATTCCCTGTTGTTGCAGGCGAAGTGCTTTACAGATGCGGCGATTTTCTGCGACTGGATGCCGCGCACATCGGCGGCGCAGCACTTTCCGGCGAGGAGGGGATCCTCGGAGAAATACTCGAAGTTGCGTCCGCACAGGGGATTGCGGTGGATGTTCATCGCGGGCGCGAGCCACACGCCGAGATTGTTTTCTCGCAGCTCCGCGCCGCCTGCCGCGCCGACTTCTTCAATCAGCTCCGTGTTCCATGTGCAGGCGAGAAGCGTTGCGCAGGGCCATGCCGTGGTGGGCACGCCCGTTGAAGCGTTGAGGCGCAGACCCGCGGGTCCGTCCGCAGTCGGGACCGGCGGCACATCGAGGCGTTTTAAGCCGCCGAACGCGCCTGTGTTGCAGACGCCGGGCTGATTCTGATGCCCGCCGACAAAGTCGATGAGCTCGTCAACGGTGAACTGCTTTATAAATTCGTCGAGCGTTATATTCTCGCCGACTTCGTCGAACATTATTGTATCTTTGGGCGCGGTCGCTTCGATGGGAGCGTGTGTGCCGCGGGTGTAAACGGGCTCGCCCGTCGGGAGATTTTCAAAGCTGCCGTCCGCGAGCAGACGCTTTTCGAGCTTGAACGGTCTACAGAGCGGCTTCGATTCTTTTATGATTATATCCTCGCTCAGCACGAAGTCGTAGCGGAGCTTTTCTGTCGCTCTGACGGAATTTCCGAGGTAGAACGAATATGCGCCTTTTTCGAGCACGAATGCGGATTTCTTTATCTTGCCGAGATCGTCGAAGCTCGCCATGTCGCCGATATCAAAGCTCAGCGCGATTGCCTCGGATTCGCCGGGGGAGAGCAGCTTCGTCTTTTTGAACGCGGCGAGCTCTTTTGCGGGCTTGCCGAGCTTGCCCTGCGGCGCGCTGTAATAGAGCTGAACGACCTCTTTGCCGGGCACTTTGCCGATGTTTTTGACCGTCACCGCAGCGACTATCTTTCCGTCGCTCTCGCCGCAGAATGCGCCGCTGAACTCGAAATCGGTGTAAGAGAGACCGAAGCCGAACGGATAGCGTACCTTTTCGGCTGCGCCGGGAATTGTCTCAAAATAGCGGTAGCCGACATATATGTCATCGAAATAATCGAGATGCTCGAAGCCCGTCAGAAACTCCTGCGCGTTCTGATATGAGTCGTAGGAGTCGGGGATAGTGTCCGCCAATTTGCCGGAGGGGTTGACATCGCCGCAGATAATGTCAGCTATCGCCATGCCGCCCTCAAGTCCGCCCTGCCAGCCGGAGATTATCGCGCCGACCTTGTCATTGTCCGCGAAATGCTCGCAGTCAACGACTGCGCCGGAGTTGAGGACTATGACCGTGTTCGGGAACGCCGCAGTGACGCGGTCAATGAGGCTCTTCTCCGTGTCCGAAAGGTAGTAGTCGCCGGGGATAGCTTTTCTGTCAACGCCCTCTGCGGAGAAGCGGCTGAGGGTAATTATCGCGATATCCGCGTTCGCGGCAGCCTCCGCTATGAGCTCGTCAGGCATATGCGCCTCGGCAACATGCATGCTCGCGAAGGTGTCGTAGATTATATCGTCTTTCTCTTTGCAGAAGGACATGGCGTTGACCTTGTCCCATATCTTCTCGATCTGGGCGCGGGTCGGGATGCGCTTGCCCGCCTCCTTGACATATTCTTTGTAGAACTCGACGGTCGGCTTGAACACGCTGACCTTGCCCTCTGATTCTTTTTGGCTGAATCCGTCATAAACATTGCGGGTGTAGGCGCAGAAAACATCGCCGCTTCCGCCGCCGCCCTTTATGTATTCTATAGTCGCCTTGCCGAAGAGTGCGACTCTTGTTCCGCGCGTGAGCGGCAGAGTG
>JBNMIN010000104.1:0-7770 GCA_050873305.1 Oscillospiraceae bacterium | reverse complement strand
TAGCCCATGCGCTGGAGCTCTATCTGCCGCTCGGACGGCACGATTGAAGTTATGCGGTCGAGGAACTCCGCGCTGTTGATATTCTCTGTCATGGCAATATTCCTTTCGGATTCATCTGACGTTTATATTATTGCAGTTCTGCGTCTTTATCTTCTCGCCGGAAAACTTGTTGTTCTCGACCAGTATATCATCTGTCGCTTTCGCACTGATGCAGCAGCCCTTATATGACTTGAACTCATTGCCGATTATCTTTATATTCTTATGCACCGCGCCCTCGTAGCGGCTGTTTTCGGGCTTGATGAGAATAGGCGTTTCACCGCAATAATCGAAGACATTGTTCTCTATCGTCACATCGCGGCACATCCCGCTCTCGTACCAGTTTTTCGCGTCGTCGGAGAGCAGTATGCCGCTCATGGTCGTGCTGACAAAATGATTGTTTTTGACATTTACCTTGCCGCGCGTGGTAATGAGCAGTCCGCGCGTAATGATGCGAGTCATCGTGTTGCCTATAAAATCAAGATTCGGGCACGCGCTGACATCCTCTATCACCATGCCGACCTGCGCGCCATCAACAGAGCTCAGGGTCAGTTTGATATCATAGTTGTTAACAAGCTCGCTTTTTTCGATAACCGCCTGCCCATTTTCGAGCATTGTGTCGGGGTTGATAAACGCGACGGTGTCGCCGACTCTCAGCGGATCAAAGCCGTAGGTCTGCGGGTGCATGAAGCTAACGGTCATATCTCTGCCGCTGATGTCTACTATTTTAAAATGCACGCCGTGGACATTGAGGCAATCATCGCCCGCGCCGCTGAAATAGCTGTTCTTGACGGTTATCTGACCGCGGCACATACAAAGCTGGATAAAATCGGCAACGGAAGCCAAAAGCCTTGCGGAGCCCTGCTCGGGCGAAAAATCGACGCTGTCAACGGTCAGATTTTCGCTGTCCTGCACGACGAGTGCCAGAGAATAATTGAACCGCTGCTTTATGTTTTCGAGCGTTATATTTTCGCTCCTGTTTATGAATATCCCGGCAAACTGGCGGCGGACATCGTAATAATAGAACCTGTCGCCGAGAGTAAAGCGCGAAGTGTTCAGATATTTTGCGCGAATAACGCCGCCGCCCATATCGCGCACACTAATTGACGAGAACAGCGGATGCATAACGCGCTTGACCTTTTCGGGCGTTTTCTCGCGGATGAGCCCGATCCATCCGGCATTGACAGAGCTCATATCGCAGCAGTTTTTATATCCGTGACCCGAAAAAACAAGCTTGCCGTTTTCGACTGAAAAGCTGCTGTCGCTGTCGATTTTGAAATCCACGCTGAATGCGCTCTTTCGAACGACCGAAAGCTCATGCATATCCGGGTGAGCGTGGCGTATCTCGAGATTGCGCAGAGTTATATTCCGGCAGTCTTCAACAGCTATGTTCGTCACCTTGCCGTCTATGACAAAAACAGAGTCGCCGCCGTCGAAAACAAGATCCGACACGCCGCCGAAATAGAACGGAACGGCGTTGAGATGCGGCGTTTCGTCGGGCGAAAACTCCTTCTCCCCGGCGGTGTTCGTGATAACGAGCATATACTCCTTGCAGCGCTCGCTGTCGATATAATAAGTGCCGCTGTCGAACACGGCGGTTTTCTCCCCGTCCTCGGCTTTCAAAGCCGAGATAAACTCTGCGAGCTTCTCAGAAATATCCTCATTCGGAACTATGCCGAAATCGGCGGCGTTAAATATTTTCATGGCTGTCCTCCAAAAATTCACTGCTAATGAGCCTATTCTATCAGATTGCACGGCTAAAAAGCAAGACGGAAAGGCAAAAGAGCGTCCTCTTTTCAGAGAACGCTCTTTGATTTTTAATTTGTTTCACACTGTCAGCGCACGGCCTGTAGTTTTGAGCGCGGACTTGTTGAGTTCGTCGTTATCGAGCACAAGCTCGCCGTTGATGAACACTTTCTTTATGCCGAAAGACTTCGTCTGATCGGGCGTTGCATTCTTCGTCTCGTCCTCATCGAACACGGTAAAATCGGCGAAATAGCCGGGCTTTACATATCCGCGGTCTTTGAGCATGAATCTGTCGGCGGTCGCGCCGGTCATGCGGCGGACGGTGTTGGGCAGAGTGTCGCCCGTACCTCTGAGAGAATCGCGCAGGAACTTCGGATAGCAGTCATAGATAGCCGGGTTCTGAACGCCGAAATCCTCGACCCACGCATCGGTCATGTAGAGGCAGTTGGGATTATGCTCAAACTCGCGGATTATCTCGGGCGTGCTGTACGGTCCCATATTGACCCTGCCCTTGAAGTCGCTCTCCTCGCAGAGTTGGAGATACATATCGAGATCCGATTTTCCATTCTCCTTTGCTATCTCGTGGACTGTCTTGCCCTCGTATTTCTCATATCCCGGACCGATATACGCTATCTGAATATCTTTGAAGCCAAAGCCGAGAAGTATGCTCGTCGCCTTGATGAGCACGCTGAGTTTGAGCTTGTTGAGCGGCTTTTTACGCTCCTCTTTGCTCATTCCCTGATACCACACGGGGAGCACGACCGTTATGACGGACACACCCAGAGTTTCGTTATATATATCGAACATCGCATCGACGCCGTTTTCGCGCAGGCTGTTCTGAATGGCGACGAATTCATCCTTGTCGCTGAACGACTGGCGGCCGACAAATATCGCGTGCGAATGCTGGAGCTTGAGGTTCGTACCCTTTGATATCTCAACGAGCTCATCCTCGGCTCTGAGCAGATGCGAGCGACCGAAAAGCGAATCGTAGGACATTGAGACTTTGCTCTCCGCCCTCGGATGGACGGTGAGCGGCTTATTATACTTACAGCAGAGCTTGACAACTTTTTTGAGCTCCTCTGTGTCGGCGTAGAGCCCCGGCTCATACATCAGGCCGAGCGAGACACCAGCCGCGCCGTCGCGCAGGTTATCTTCGAGGATGCCGAGCATTTTCTCCTCTTCCTGCGCCGAGAGTTTTCTGTTTTCATATCCGGAAACGGACGCGCGCGCCGAGCAATGACCCACGAGCGTTGCGATATTGCAGGGCATATTCCTGTCTATAGCGGCGTTGAATTCTTTTATAGAGCCGTATTTTCCTGTAGTGCCGTTGAAGAAGAAAAGGCCGCCGCCTATCTTGTCTTTATAAGGCGTATCATCGTCAAAGCCGATGGCGGAAAGGCCGCAGTTTCCGGTCACGAATGTGGTTATGCCCTGGCGGATAAACGGCTCAAAATATTTGAGCGGTTCCGTCTTTATAGCGAACCAGTCATTGTGGGAATGGGGATCGATAAAGCCGGAGGCAAGCGACCTGCCCTCGAGGTCGATAACGCTGTCTGCACGGCTCTCGTCAACATCGCCCACTTCAATTATTCTGTCTCCCTCGAACAGGACGCTGCCGTTCACGGCGTCGCTGCCCGTTCCGTCATAGATCCTGCAGTTTTTAAGTAATGTTGCCATAAACTCCACCTCTTCCTTTATATTTGAATAAAAATAGCTTTAGAAACTCAGCTCTCTGCGGGCTTATAATGGCTCACATTCGCGTTGATGAGCTTATCGTAATCGACGACATGGAACAGCGAGCCGTCTTCCATGGGATAAACGCAGACATCCTCCGCCTCGTTGTCATAGTTCGGGCAATATCTTGTGAACTCCACGCGAACCGAGCCGGTGTTCGGATCGACCGCGATTATCTGCTCATGAGTGCTGTTCGCCGCATCATAGGAGAGATAAAGCACACCGTTATAGACCGAGCCGCCCTGTATTCTGTCGAGCTTCTCTTCGAGCGGTATCGCGCGCAGGAAAGTCATAGTCTCGAGGTCATATTGGAGTATCTCGCCGACATTGTGAAACTGCGAAGTGTAAAGATATCCGTTTTCCCTGTCTATCGCGCACCACGGGATGCCGTCGGTCAGGTACTCGCTCGACATATCGTAATATATCCCGGTATATTTGAGCGTTTTGCAGTCATAGAGCAGGATGAAATTATACAGATACTTTCCATCAACCTTGCCCTCGACGGGCGCGTATATATAGCCGTTGGCGCAGTCGATGCCGCCGATATGATTACTGCCGTACTTCTCGGTGAACTCTTTGGGCACAGCATTCGTCCTGACTCTCAGGCAGTTCATCTCCTTGTCGAACTTCGAGAGCCCCGTGAAATTCACCGCAGTTATCGCGCCGGAGCAGTAGAAATTCTCGCCGTCATAGCATATCCCCTGCGCGGCATAGAGCGACAGCACGGAATTGAGCTTATCGGTTCGCACAACTGTATAATCGCCGTCGGTTTTTATCGAGCCGAAGCCGAGCAGATAGGAGAATATCATAACGGCAGACATGAGAATTGATAAGATTTTTGACATAGCGCGCCTCCTGATTCCCTGCAATATATACATTATATCGCAAATATTAAATAAATTTTTATCTAATATTTACAATAGCATATTCATTGGTAAAAGTCAATATGCGTTGAGGGGCAAGCAGTATTGCGGGAATCAGAATAACAAAACAAAACTCCCGCGCTGACGCGCAGGAGTTTTGTTTAATATATGAGATGTGCATTTCAATAGGTGTCCTGATTTTAATATTTTCAGATAAAATATTTATTTTTATGAAAGAAAAAAGGTTGTTTCTGATATCATCGGCACTTCCGACTTCGATTGTTGATTTATCAACAGCTTGCGTATATACCGAGAAGTTTATTGAACAAGTAGGTCAATGCATCACTCTCCGACGGGAAACCCATGCAACAAAACTCCGTTCCTCTTTCCCTTTCCAGAACTTCCCAACGAAAATAGTTTTTTCTTATGCAATAACCGTCCCTCACATTGTTGTCAAAATCAAACAATACAATATCAGGATTTATTCCGTTCTCTATAAGCTGATCAACAAATTCCTGCCGCGTCATGTTGGCTCTCCTTTATATATCTGCGAGTTCATCATAACATGCAAAAATTATCAAGTCAACATTTCTTTGCCGCTAAGAGTAAAAATACATCTGCGTGTATCAGAGCTACTTATTCCCTTTGGCTGTATTTATGGAGGCGATAAGGATTCTTTTTATCTCGATACATCTATTAAGCATCGTTTTGTCGTCATAATATCCGCTCTCAATCAAAAATTTCATAATCAGCGAACTTTCTGCCATTTTTCCTCGCTCCTTTACCAAATGCTTTTCTACCGCATGTAGAAAAGCTACCTTACTTTTTCACTGTTCACTATTACTTTTAACCTTGCCAAAACTCCGAGCAAATCAGTGAAGAGTTAAAAGTGAAAAAGTAAAACTCCCGCGCTAATGCGCAGGAGTTTTGTCTATGGGCTACGAAAAAGATATTTTCGGCAGTTTTGCGTATGACTTCGAACTCTCGCAAAAACTTATATTCGGTTAATCATATATGCGACTTTTATTTTATTATTCGGGAATAAGAACATCCCCGCCGGAGATTACCACGTCAGATGCGGAAATGGCACTGTCAATGGTATTCGATTCGTCAATTTCGCCTTCGTATGTTATCTGAACATTTTCTCCCACTCGGATAGCTCCGCTTTCTGCATAACGGGAGATGCGCAGATCATTCAGAAGGATTTTGTACGTGATTCCGTCATCGGGATTGGCGCAGAGAATGGAATCGTCTAACAGAATATACTCATCGGTTATCTCCGTAATCTTACCGACAATGGTATTCTGATACGGCTCATACTCTGCTTCGGTGGAATTCTCTTTTGCATATTTGATAATCTTACTGGCTGCATCTTCTCCGATATTGAAGAGGTATTGGTAATTAAAAGCGTTTGTCCACAGATAGCCGTCTTCCGTCACATACAGAGCAACTTTGTAAACACCAAGAGCTTCGGAAGTAATCGTAAAACTGAGGTAACTTCTGTCACCAGCCGTCCATGTTTGATCTTCAACGAAAGGGGCGTTCCTACATTCGGACAGAACTTCCCACACATAATCGTCACTGCTCAATGCAAAACGTTTGCTATCAGGAGTATTGTCTCCCTCAGAAAAGCGCTGAAGCTCCACGACCTCGGACAGATTTACGGCATCCATAAGCTCACCAAGGGTGTTCGGAGGAGCATACTCGTCATTTTGAAAGACATAATAACTGTCCTCCATCTTTACGGCTATAAACTGACTTTGAGCAATATCCTTCAATGCATATGCTTCAAACTCGGCAGAATATTTTTTTCCATTATTGACTTCATCATATCCAACCACAGTGTAGTTGCCAATACTCTCGCCAATCCATGTTTCTGATACCGCACGGCCTTTTCCATGATACTCAATACCGTCAATTTTGACATTCCTATATTTTTCATATACAGTCTGATACTCCCATGGCCATACAATTGCAGATTCGCTGGCTCGGATAGAAAAGTCCTTGTATCTGCCGTCGGTTCCCTCCGGTGTTACATTTTCCCGAAATAGCGATGGGAGGATTGCTGCCCCTGCAATTACAAGCACTGCAAAGCATGCTGCCAAGGAACCCCATTTTAACCAATGTTTCTTATTTTTCGTCTTGCACTTAGCTGCGCCGGCGACAAGATCGTCATCAATTTGCCCGATGGCATTTGCGATTCTCGGTGTTTTCATATTTCAACGCCCTCCTTAATCAAGTAATCTTTTAGCTTGTTTCGGGTGTAGAACAACATATTTTTGACCTTACTCTCAGTAAAAGAATAGCGCTTTGCAATCTCCCTTATAGAATCGAAATAAAAATACTTGCGGATGAAGACATTTCTGACATATTCCTCCTGACTGCGAAGAAACGTACTGATCAGCTCACCTACATCCTCGTCGCTCACATCGGGGGCATATCGTTCATCCGGCAATACTGCCGCAAGCTCGTCCAAGGATAAAATGATCTCCGCTGACCGTTTCTTTCGCTTCATAAACTCCAGTCGCTTCAAAGAGAGATTTCGTGCAATCTTGCAGATAAAGGGCATGAAATTGTGCGGTCTTGTAGGCGGAATGGTGTTCCACACACTCACATAAGTATCATTAACGCATTCCTCAGAATCTTCGTGATTATTTAGAATGTTATAGGCAATACTGTGGCAAAGTTTTCCGTACTTTGCATCCGTCTCCTTGATCGCCTGTTCATCTCTATTAAAATAGAGTTCTATGATTCTCAGATCATCCATGTTGTTCACCTCCCTCATTTGACCTAAAAGCGCTTTCACCTATTAAGTACGTTTTTTGAGGCGATGGTCTTATAATTAATAAAAAGTCGTGAATCTTTTTATCAAATAAAAATGATTGTTTTTCTAACTATATCATATTTCCACATTTCTTTCAATTCCTACAGAAAATGTCGTAAAATTGTTTTATAGAATTCAACATAATTCAACTTATAAATCTGCGGTCAATTGCAAAAAAGAAAAATGCAGCTTCAAAAAGCCGCATGAATACTGAATTCTATAAAAAACACCATTTAACTTAAGGGTGCAGATTTCAATGGTGTCTTCACGGAAGGACTTGAAGTTGCTTCGCAACCCCTTTTGACCGCTGCGCCATCCTCGCCTCGCTGCATCTGTCACCGGCAGCGCTCGGCGACGAAGCCCGGCACGCGCGTGCCGAGGACAAATTTTGTCTAACAAAAAAGAAACAGTCACCAAAACGGTGACTGTTTCTTTTTTGCAGGGGCAGAAGGACTTGGTCTCGCCTGCCGGCTCGGTCGGTGCTTCTGCACTTCGTGCAGAGGTCTCCACCGGAGACCCGCACCCCTCGACACGCTCCGCGTGCCGAGTGTTCAAATTATTCAATCC
>JBNMIN010000103.1:0-7825 GCA_050873305.1 Oscillospiraceae bacterium | reverse complement strand
GTTTGCAGCAATTTATTGACGCAGAACTTGTAGGGTGCGGCGACTCGACTCACCGCTGCCGCGCAAGCGGCATGAAATCACCGCAAGGGTTTATCCTATAGATTGTAGGGGCGGATATCATCCGCCCGCGAAATCTGTACAATTCTATCGGTACGATGTAATTTGTAAGGTTTATACCCTACCCTCGCGCCGCACCATAATTAAGTTATATACACTTCCCGCGTTTCGGCATTTTCTTTTTATTTGAAAAAGAAAACGCCTGCAAAAGAAAAGCAAACTCAGGGCTTCGCCCCGAGACCCCGGCAACGCCGCGCCGCAGTACTTAGTCTGCGACTCTCGGTTGGTTGCTCGGCACATTCGCACGCAAACGCGCTGGAGCTTGAACGAGTGCGTGCTCGTGCGTCTTGCTTCGCAAGCCGTTCCCTCGCTCTCCTCAGTTGGCTATTACTACTGCGGCGCGGCTATTTAGAACTCGATTATCTATAGAGCCAATGTACGGTGCTTTATCTTTCACAGCTAAGGCTTGTCGCTTATTACAAGCGATTTGATTTTATCCACCACAGTTATTCAGGAGGAAGTCATGAATCTTTTAAAAGACGATCTCGGAAAACTTTACAGAAAATTTCTCATCGCCTCGTTCGGCAGCGCGCTCATAGCGAGCATCTACGGCCTCGTCGATATGATAGTCGTCGGGCAGTATCACGGCCCGGACGGCGCGGCGGCAATGTCGGTCATCGCGCCGGTGTGGAATATAATTTACAGCTTCGGTCTGCTGACCGGTATCGGCGGCTCGGTGCTCTACGGAGTTTCGAAAGGAAAGGGCAGCAAAAAGGCGAATCTGTATTTCACCTCGGCAGTCGTGTTAAGCGCGATAATATCCGCGGTGCTCTGGGTGATTATCCTCGTGTTCGAGGATAAACTGCTTCTGCTCTTCGGCGCGGACGAAAAGCTCATGCCGCTCTGCAAGGAGTATATGATAGCCCCGAAATTCACCGTGCCGATATATGTCTGCATAAACCTGCTCTCGTCGTTCCTGCGCAACGACTCCGACCCTGGGCTTGCGACAAAGTCGGTCATAGCGGGCGGCGTGTTCAATATATTCGGCGATTATTTCTGCGTATTCACGCTCGATATGGGCATACGCGGCGCGGGAATCGCCACGGCGATGGGCGCGGGTATATCAACGCTCGTCATGCTCACCCACTTTTTCAAAAAGAGCAACACTCTGCGCCTGCAATTTTCAAAAGAAATATTCCGCCTCTTCGGCAGGATAACCGTCAACGGCTTCTCGTCGTTTATTATAGATGTGGCGATGGGAGTGCTCACGATGCTCTTCAACCGCCAGATAATGAAATATCTCGGCACGGACGCGCTCGCGGTCTACGGAGTCATAGTCTCCGTCAGCACGCTCGTCCAGTGCTGCTCCTACGGCATAGGTCAGGCGTCTCAGCCGATAATCTCGCAGAACTACGGCGCGGGCAATGTCGGCAGGATAAAGAAAATGCTGAGATACAATATAATAACCGCCGCGATATTCGGCGCGGTGTGGGCGGCGATAACATTCGCGGTGCCCAACGGGCTTATCCGCCTGTTCATGACCCCGACTGCTTCGGTGCTCGCGATAGCCCCGGCGATAATCAGCATATACGGCTCGTCGTTCCTGCTCCTGCCATTCAATGTCTATTCGACCTATTATTTCCAGGCGACGATGTGCGCGAAAACTTCGATGTTCGTGTCCGTCGCGCGCGGAATACTCATCAGCGGCGCGCTGATACTCATTATCCCCGCAACCCTCGGCGCGGATATGATCTGGTGGGCGATGCCCGTGACGGAGCTCGTTGTCGCCGTGTTTGCCGGCGCGATGATGGCGAAAAAAATCCAGCCGTAAAAGAATAACCGCCTCCGATATGGGGGCGGTAACTTTTAGTCGTCTTTTAATCCTTGCTTTATATACCATTTGGCAGCATCAAAAGAGTGCTTGCTACAGTATTCTTCCCTTCCGTTTCGATAAGTTGCGGTTTTTCCGCAAATATCACATTTCCCGTCGTTCGGATCAGGACTGCAGGCACTAAATGTAAAAACTACGGTAAAAACGATTGCGATAATTGCTATTACTTTTTTCATATAGATTCTCCTTTTTTGCTATATTAATACGCCTTGCAAGTGATATATCACTTGCAAGGTAATTATAACTGTGCGGAATATATTTGTCAACACTTTTTGCTAATTTTATAGTTAAATATCACTAACAAACCCTTATTGCAGTGATATATCATCTATATAAAACGGATGAGGTGCAGTATGGGTATATATGAATTTGTTGTAAATCGAATATATGAACTTTGCCGCGAGAGAGGAATTACACCCAATGCTTTAAGTTATCTCGCCGGAGTCTCACAATCAACGATAAAAAGTATTCTTAATGGAGAGAGCAAAAATCCCGGTATCGTTACTTTGAAAAAGATTTGTGACGGATTGGATATTACAATTATAGATTTTTTTAATACAGAAGAGTTTTATAAACTCGAACAGGAAATCAAATAAATAACCCCGCCTCCGGGATATCCCGGAGGCGGGTCTGTGCTTTGTAATATTCAATTCGGCAGCTGTTCGAGCGAGCGGAACTCGTAGCCCTGCTTGCGCGCCCAGTCGATAATATCGCCGAGGGCGGCGGCATTGTCGGGCGAGACGGAGTGGAGCAGGATAACCGCGCCCGGATGCAGGCGCGAAGTCACGGTGTCGAACGCATACTGCTTGCCTTTTGTGTCGTTGACATCCCAGTCGGCGTAGGCGACCGACCAGAACACGGATTTGTATCCGAGCGAGGAGACGAGGTCGAGCGCGGAAGCGGAATATGACCCCATCGGGAAGCGGAAATACGGCGAGGAATAGCCGAACTTTTCGCGCAGGTAGTTGTCGCAGGTCTCGATTTCCGTCGCCATCTTCTCTCGGCTTATCTTCGAAAAATCGGGGTGGGTCGTCGAGTGATTGCCGACGATGTGCCCCTCGTTTATCATCCTTGCGATAAGCCCGGGTTCTGCCTTAATATTCGAGAGCGTGCAGAAAAATGCGGCGGGCACGTTCTTCTGCTTGAGAATGTCGAGCACGGTCGTTGTGTATCCGTTCTCCCAGCCACAGTCAAAGGTGAGATAGAGAACTTTTTCTTTCGTCTTCGTGTCTATCGAGACGGCGTTGAAGCCCTTCTCGTCGAAATATTTCTGCGCGTTCGTCGAGTTCTGATGCGGAACGCCGTTTTTGGACACGCCGTAGCTGTATCCGACCGTCGCGGTCGAGAGCCCGCGCGTGTTCTGCGGGTCGGTGGCGGTCAGCTTTATCTTCGGCAGCGGGGAGAGTCCCGTATACGTTCCGGTGTTCGGGTCGAGCTTGCCTTTCTCCGTTTTGCGTTGAGCCAAAGTTGTGTTCTCGGGCGCTTTTGTCGTCTGCGGAGCTTTTGTGGTCTGCGGCGGAGCAGTAGTTGTCTCGTCACGCCTCTGACCTGTCACGGGTGCGTTGCCGTGGGTGGCGTCCGTGCCGTCGTCAACTACTTTCGTTTTGCACGCGCACAGCGAGATAATGAGCATCAGCGCGAGCGCGAGGCTTAAAAATCTTCGTCTCTTCATTTAACACAGTCCTTTCACAGATATTCGTGATTATTGTGTGCCGAAAAAGGCGATTTTAATATCGGGTGCGAAAACATTTTGATTTTGAATTATACCATTTTATATTATACCACAATAACCAATAAAATCAATTGAGAACCCGCAAAATTCGACTCTTTGAGCCCTTCGGCTCATTGACACCGCGCGGGCGATAATATATAATTAAGTGTATTTGATTTTTCGGAGGTGCGTTTTAAGTATGGTCAGAGCAATTGTGGGTGCCAACTGGGGCGATGAGGGCAAAGGTAAGATTACCGATATGTTTGCCTCCCAGGCGGACATGGTCATTCGTTTTCAGGGCGGCGCCAATGCAGGACATACGATAATCAACGACTACGGCAAGTTCGCGCTCCATCTTCTGCCGTCAGGCGTGTGCCAGCCCGGCACGGTCAACATCATCGGCAACGGCGTGGCTCTCGATATCGAGAAGCTCGTCAAGGAGATCGAGCATGTCACTTCGGCAGGCGTGCCGCAGCCCAATATCCTCGTTTCCGAGCGCGCGCAGATCATGATGCCTTATCATGTTATGCTCGACACCTATGAGGAGGAGCGCCTCAAGGACAAAAAATTCGGCTCGACAAAGAGCGGTATCGCTCCGTTCTATTCGGACAAGTATGCGAAGATCGGCTTCCAGGTCTGCGAGCTGTTCGATGAGGAGTATCTCAGAGAGAAGCTCGAAAGAGTATGCGAAGTGAAGAATCTGCTGCTCGAGCATGTCTATCACAAGCCGGCTCTCGATGTGGACGAGCTGTTCGACCACATGATGAAGCTTCGCGAGATGGTCAGACCCTATGTCGCGGACACCGGCAAGATTATCCGCCAGGCTGTCAAGGACGGCAAGAATATTCTTCTTGAGGGTCAGCTCGGCTCGCTCAAGGATCCCGATTTCGGCATCTATCCCATGGTCACATCGTCGTCGACCCTCGCGGGCTTCGGCGCCGTCGGCGCAGGCATCGCGCCCTATGAGATAAAGGAGATAATCACCGTCACCAAGGCTTATTCGAGCGCCGTCGGAGCGGGCGAATTCGTCAGCGAGATATTCGGCGAAGAGGCGGACAAGATGAGAAACCACGGCGGCGACGCCGGCGAATACGGCGCAACGACCGGCAGACCGCGCCGCATGGGCTGGTTTGACTGCGTCGCGACCCGCTACGGCTGCGAGGCTCAGGGCGCAACTCAGGTCGCGCTCACCGCGCTCGACTGCCTGTCGTATCTCGACGAGATAAAGCTCTGCGTCGGCTATGAGATAGACGGCGAAGTCACAAAGGACTTCCCTGTCACCTCGCGCCTGAAAAAGGCAAAGCCCGTCTATGTCACCATGCCCGGCTTCAAGTGCGACATCCGCGGCATAAGAGAGTTTGACAAGCTTCCCAAGGAGGCTCAGGACTATGTCCTCTTCATCGAGAAGGAGATCGGCGTGCCGATAAAGCTCGTTTCCAACGGACCGAGAAGAGAAGAGATTATAGTCAGATAAAAGGGTGGATATCATGCAGGACAATCATGAGAAAGTTCTAGTGCTGGACTTCGGCGGCCAGTACAATCAGCTCATCGCGCGCCGCGTCAGAGAGCACAATGTCTACGCCGAGATAAAACCGTACAGCCGCATAACCGTCGACGAGATAAAGGCGGCGGGCTATGTCGGAATAATATTCACGGGCGGACCCAACAGCGTCTATGACGAGAGCTCGCCCCACTATTCGCCCGAGATACTCGATGCGGGCATCCCCGTGCTCGGCATCTGCTACGGCGCTCAGCTTATCGCATATATGGCGGGCGGCGTTGTCAAAACGAGCGGCTCGAAGAGCGAATACGGCAAGATAGATATGACCCGCAGCAAGGACAGCCGACTGCTCAAAAATATCCCCGAGGACACGAGCGTCTGCTGGATGAGCCATACGGACTATATCAGCAGCCCGCCCGAGGGTTATAAAGTAACTGCCGTCACGCGCGACTGCCCCTGCGCGGCGATGGAGAACGACGAGAAGAAAATCTACGCCGTTCAGTTCCATCCCGAGGTCATGCATACGCAGTACGGCGAGGAGATATTCAAAACATTCCTCTTTGATATCTGTGGATGCAAGGGCGACTGGGTCATGTCAAGCTTCGTCGAAGAGCAGGTAAAGCACCTGCGCGAGAAGATAGGCGACAAGACCGTGCTCTGCGCCATGTCCGGCGGAGTCGACAGCTCCGTTGCCGCCGTGCTTCTGCACAGGGCGGTCGGCAAGCAGCTGACCTGCGTTTTCGTTGACCATGGTCTGCTCAGAAAGAACGAGGGCGACGAGGTTGAGCACATCTTCCGCGAGCGCTTTGATATGAAGCTCGTCAGAGTCAACGCCCAGGAGCGTTTCCTCACCAAGCTCGCAGGCGTGACCGAGCCGGAGAAGAAGAGAAAAATTATCGGCGAGGAGTTTATCCGCGTCTTTGAAGACGAGAGCAAGAAGCTCGGTAGGATGAATTTCTTCGTTCAGGGCACAATATATCCCGATGTTATCGAGAGCGGCGTGGGCGACGCGGCGGTCATCAAGAGCCATCACAATGTCGGCGGATTGCCCGACCACATCGATTTCGATGAGCTTATCGAGCCCCTGCGCGACCTGTTCAAAGACGAGGTTCGCAAGGTCGGACTCGAGCTCGGTATCCCCGAGGATCTTGTCTGGCGTCAGCCGTTCCCGGGTCCTGGACTTGCCGTGCGTATCCTCGGCGACATCACCGAGGAGAAGCTCAATATTCTCAAGGATGCGGACGCTATCTTCCGCGAGGAAGTCAAAATCGCCGGCATCGACCGCGACATCAATCAGTATTTCGCGGTGCTCACCAATGTCCACAGCGTCGGTGTTATGGGCGATGCGAGAACCTATGACAGCCTCATCGCGCTGCGCGCAGTGACCACAGACGACTTCATGACCGCAGACTGGGCGCGCATCCCGTTCGATGTGCTCGCAAAGGTCTCGAACCGCATCACAAACGAGGTCAAGGGAGTCAACCGCGTGGTCTACGATGTTACAACAAAGCCCCCGGCAACGGTGGAATGGGAATAAAATTCACAAGGAGAACAAACTATGAGCAGTAATGTACGTCCCGAATCAATGGAACGCATCACTACCCCCGAGCTTGCGAACAAGTTCATCGAAGAGCAGGTCGCTGCCGTGCGCGAGCAGGTCGGCGGCAAGAGAGTTCTGCTGGCTCTGTCCGGCGGTGTTGACTCGTCCGTAGTCGCGGCTCTGCTTATCCGCGCGATAGGCAAGCAGCTGGTCTGCGTTCATGTCAACCACGGACTCATGCGCAAGGGCGAGAGCGAGCAGGTCATCGAGGTTTTCAGAAACCAGATGGACGCAAACCTCGTCTATATCGACGCTACCGACCGCTTCCTCGATCTTCTCGCCGGAGTCAGCGACCCCGAGAAGAAGAGAAAAATAATCGGCGGCGAGTTTATCAAAGTTTTTGACGAAGAGGCGTCGAAGCTTGAGGGCATCGAGTTCCTTGCACAGGGAACGATATATCCCGACATCCTCGAATCCCACGGCGTAAAGGCTCACCACAATGTCGGCGGCCTGCCGGAGGACATGAAAATGGAGCTTGTCGAGCCCGTAAAACTGCTCTTCAAAGACGAAGTCCGTGTCGTCGGCGAGGCTCTCGGTCTGCCGCACAGCATGGTATACCGCCAGCCGTTCCCGGGTCCCGGACTCGGAGTACGCTGCCTCGGCGCGATAACGAGAGACCGCCTGAACGCCCTGAGAGAGGCCGACGCTATCCTCAGAGAGGAGTTCGACAAGAACGGTCTTGCCGGCAAGGTCTGGCAGTATTTTATCGCCGTGCCCGACTTCAAGAGCGTCGGCGTGCGCGATGGCAAGCGCTATGAGGGCTGGCCGGCAATCATCCGCGCGGTGAACACCACCGACGCCATGACCGCCACCATCGAGGAGATCCCCTACGCCCTCCTGCATCATATCACCGACCGCATCACCCACGAGGTCGAGGGTATCAACCGCGTCGTAATGGATCTCACCCCCAAGCCGATCGGCACGATTGAGTGGGAATAACTGACAAAACCAGCAAAGCCTTGAAAACACTGGGGTCTTAAAGCGGAAACGGGGCATTTGATAGCAAATTGATAGCAGATACCAAAACCGGATTTACTTTGTTCACTCCCGTATAACGGGTGGTTT
>JBNMIN010000102.1:0-7906 GCA_050873305.1 Oscillospiraceae bacterium | reverse complement strand
TTTTCTTCAAGCTTTTTTTCGTTCGGCGGCAGCTGCGTGTCGGATATGATGCCAACTTTGAAAACATCGCCGCTCGCAGTGAACTCCTCCGTCTTTGTCTTTCCTATAATGATCCTGTCCCCGAAGCAATAAAGAGACACAAAAACCACTCCCGCTATTATCAATATAACTAAAACAACAAGCAAAATGATTGTTATAACTTTTTTCGCCACGCTTTCACCCCTGAAAATAAACTGAAATTTCCGTCACAGGCTATGGATAATATATCATTGAGAGCGGGGGAAAGTCAATAGGGGTTGAAGCAGGCGTAAACACAAATAATAATCGCATAAAAATCCCGCCGACTTGTTTTAGACAGCCGGCGGGATTTTTTAATTTTGCTGCAAAATATCTTCTTTATCGAGCATCGGGTATCTGACAAGTGACGCCGAGTCGAGGTTTTCGCGATGCATATCGACTGCGGTGATGCGGCGGTTATTATAAGTCGTGTAATAATACACGCCCTTGTCCGCGTTGAAGCAGGAGGTGTATATAGTTATCTCATATTTCCCCTCCGCGACCTCGCAGCAGCCGCGCACCTGCTCTACTGCACCGAGTATATGGAAGAACTGACCGACGCTCTCCTCCTCTGTGCTGCCGGAGAATGAATTGAGCTTCGTGAACGCGGCTCTGACGAATCTTGACATCGAGGACAAATCGCCCGGCAGACCGAGTCCGCCCATTCCGCGGCTGTACATGCCGAGGTCGAGATTACTTGAAAAGCTGTTTTCCGGCTGCTTCGGCGAGAGATTCATATAGTTGTTGAGATTGAACATCTGCATATCAAACGGCGGCTCATTCGTGAGAACTCCCGGGGCGTTGTCGTATATTCTCAGCCCGCTCTCGGTCGGCTCGACCGTTATCGCGCCGCTCTTGTCCGCGATTATCCAGTGCATTTTCGCCGCAGGGTAGCGGCTGTCAAATGTTGTGCCGACGAGATTTATTTTCTCTATCGCGCTGCGAGCCTGCTCGAGGGTTGCGTATTGGCTGAGCACCCACGGTATAAATTCAAACTGCGCGATGTTCTGCCTGCCGTCCTGCGGCTCGGCATAATGTGCGCTGACGGCGAAGTTGAGCCCCGCCATGCCGAGACCCTTTTCGTTTACGGCGTCGTAGTACATCGGATATCCGTCCGAGACATGAGCCGTGCCGATTATAGCATAGTGCTCGTCCGTTCTGCCGCCGTGGCGGAACTCGAGCGGAAATCTGCGCGGCATCACGGTTATCTCCTCGCCGTAAGAGAACTCATAGTCAAGCGTCCTGCCCATATAAAAATCATCGGTTTTATAAGTTGCTGCCGTACACATAATAAGCCTCCCGAAAGTTACTTCTGCAATTATAATTATAGTATACCTGTTCGCCGAAGTTGTAAACACAATGAAAAATATCTGAAAATTTAAAACCGCCGCGGGCACTTTTCTGCGCTTCGCGGCGGTATGTTTATCTTTTGGCTATCTTTTTTCTGATATCGCTCAGGCGGTTGAGCGCTTCATAAAGTGTCTCGTCTTTCTTCGCGAAATGCAGGCGGATAAGATTGTTCACGGGCTCGCGGAAGAAGCTCGAACCCGGCACTGCGCCGACCCCGACATCGCGCGCGAGGACATCACAGAACTCTAAATCAGAATCAAAGCCGAACTCCGAAATGTCGAGCATCACATAATATGCACCCTGCGGCACGGTGTGCTTTATCCCGATATCATTGAGTCCTTTTATAAATAAATCGCGCTTTGCGGTGTACTTCTCTCTTAAATCATCGTAATATTCGTCCCCGAACCGAAGCCCCGTAACCGCCGCCTCCTGAAGCGGAGCCGCCGCGCCGACGGTCAGAAAGTCGTGCACTTTCTTTGCAGCTTCAATGATATTCGGCGGTGCGATAATATAGCCCAGACGCCAGCCGGTTATCGAATATGTCTTTGACAGCGACGAGCAGGAAATCGTGCGCTCCCACATTCCGGGCAGAGTGGCAAAATACACATGCCTGTTCGGCGCATAGACTATGTGCTCGTAGACCTCGTCCGTGATGACAAATGTATCATATTTTTCGGCTAAATCGGCTATGAATTTCAGTTCATTATATGTAAATACCTTGCCGCACGGGTTCGACGGGTTGCAGAGTATGAGCGCCTTGGGGTGCTGTTTGAACGCCACCTCCAGCTCATCGGGATTGAAATCAAACTCCGGCGGATAGAGCGGCACATATATAGGCTCGGCGCCCGAAAGAATCGCATCCGCACCGTAGTTTTCATAGAAAGGCGAGAAAACAATCACCTTGTCGCCCGGGTCGGTCACGGTCATCATCGCCGCCATCATCGCCTCGGTGCTGCCGCAGGTGACGACTATTTCCGAATTGGGGTCGATACGCCTGCCCATGAACTTCGACTGCTTCTCGGCGAGAGCCTCTCTGAAATTCTGCGCGCCCCAGGTTATCGAATACTGGTGATAATCCTCGTGCGCGACCTCGGCGAGGCGGTCGAGTATTTCTTTGGGCGGGTCGAAATCCGGGAATCCCTGCGACAGATTGACTGCGCCGTACTGCAGCGAGACGCGCGTCATTCTGCGGATGACCGAATCGGTGAAATTTTCTGTTCTGCCGGAAAGTTCAGGCATGTTTTCTCCCCCTAAATGCTGCGTTTTGAAATATTATACCGCAAGTTCAGCCGCTCGGGCAACCGACAAAACAAAGAAAAGCAGCCGGGAAAGCCGACTGCTTTTGTATACTTTTTCTGTTTTACTTCGCGTTGACGATATCGATCTGGTTCATATAGAGGTCGATATAGCTCTCTGTCTTCGAGCCGAGCAGAGTGCCGTGGTTCGCGTTCTCCACAACGGGATAGACATACCACACGCCGCGCTCATATGCGCCCTTGTGGTCAACGATAAACTCGTGCTTCTCGCCCTCGGGATAGAGTGCGCTCTTGACGGGCACTGCGCCGTCGTTTCTGAGCCAGTCGCCCTCGAGCTTGACGCCATCAACGGTTATGCCGGTTATATGTCCGATGAGCCAGCCCGTGCCGGACATGACACCGAGCGCATCGGTCGGATCCTGATACTTGCCGTCCGCAGAGGTCTTTGTGCCGCTGCAGGCATAGGAGAAGTAATACACGCCGTCGACTATGCCCATCTTCGCGTTGAGCTCCTGCGCGCCGCGAAGCGTGAGGTCATAGAGGCAGTTGTCGTTCGAGAGGGCATAGTTCAGAATGCCGCAGATATTGAAGCTCGACTTGCCCTCGCCGGGAGCGCGGGTAAGACCAAACTGGTCGAGCTTGAGGTCGAGATAGTTGCTGCCCGCCATGCCTGCGATATTGCCTATCATAGCGGCGATATACTCGCCCTGATAGAGATCGACGCCGACATTCGCGCTGATGGTGCCGTTATGCGGCGCGGCTATCGAGATAACGGAGTTGACATAGTCGCCCTTGCCGCCGGTGAAGAAATCGGAGACATCGCCGCCCGCCGCGACTTCTTCGGGCGCGCCGTTTGCGAGCATATAGGTGAAGAGCCTCGTCGTTGCGCCGCCGAACGAGTGGCCGAAGAGATTTATCTTGATGATATTTCCGTTCTTGTCGGTCTTGCCGAAGGTGTCGATAAGAGCCTTGCCGACGAAAGAACGGCCGTAGCGCTCATGATGATGCTCCGCAGAGTGGACTGCGCCGTAATCGACAACGGTTCCCGCAAGCTGAGCGTAGAGCTCACACGCTCTGTCCCATGCGCTGCTGAGCGGACCGACGGAGGCCGCGTGGCAGTCATATCCGCGCGCCGAAAGCGACTTCATCAGATCCTCTTTGTACTGCATGCCCCAGTAAGGGGTGACGGAGTTGAGCTTATCCTGATCGCCGTAACCGAGAATACCGTGGACGAAGATGCAGGGATAATTGTAAGAATCTGCTTTTGCGTCGGCAAACGCAAAGGAAACGCCCGCGCTGAAAACGAGAACCAGAGCGAGAAGTATGCTTGCCGCGCGTTTAAAAATGCTGCGTTTTGTCATTGTTTCACATCCTGTATTTTATTTGTTTTAATTTCATCAAAATACTAACACAAAACAAAAGTGCTTTCAATATTTAATCGGAAAATTATGTTAGGAACACATAAAATTATTTTCTGCCGTCCGAAAGCTTTTTCAGCGCACGCTCGTCGAGGAGATTCACCGTAACAAATTTTCCGCCGCAGAACACCGCCCAGTTATTGAAAACGCAGGGCAGATTCTTCGCCTTTTCGAGCGAATCGACCTCGATAAAATCGGCGTCTATTCCGTTTTCCTCGCAGAATTTGCGATTCGACTCGATGCGCCCGGGGATGAACGGACACTGGGCGTCATAATAGACGGTCAGCTTTTTGCTGTCTATTGTCTCTCTCTTCGCATTTTCGGCAAAGCGCGGCTTCGTCCCGTCGAAAGATAATGCCAGCAGCTCATAGCCGTTCTCGGTCTCATCGACCGCCTCGAATCCGAACTTCCTCGCAAACGACTGGTCGGAGAGCCACGCTTTCTGCTTCTTCGCGCCGAGCATACAGACTCCGGATTTGCCCTGCGCCTTTGCGTCGGCAATGCAGGATTCCATCAGCCGCCTGCCGTAGCCCTTGCCCTTGTTCTCGCTCAGAACCCAAAGGCAGTATATATAGATGTAATTGTCGCCGACTATCGGCACCCACGCGCCCTCGAGCGGCGCATATTCAATGAACACGCACGCCTTTTCATCGAGCTTTCTGAAAACATGACCCTCTCCGAGGCGGTCTTTGAGCCACGCGCGCTTTGTCTCGACGCCCGGATGCGGCTTCTTCGTGCGAATGATGCAGCAGAGATGCTCGCTGTCGATATTCTCGGGCGTGATATCGATAAACCTGTCAGACATAATACCCTCCAAAAAACAAACCGGTGCGGACATAAAACGCCTGCACCGGCTGTGCACAAATCAATAGTATCTTATAACCGCGACAACCTTGCCTAAAATCGAGACCTCGTTGACGATTATCGGCTCATAGGTGTCGTTCTCGGGCTGGAGACGGAAATGACCGTTTTCTTTATAGAAGGTCTTGACCGTAGCCTCGTCCTCGATCATCGCGACGACTATTTCGCCGTTTCGCGCGACTGGGGTCTTTTCGGCAATAACGAGGTCGCCGTCGAGTATGCCCGCCTGGATCATACTCTCTCCCCTGACCTTCAGGGCAAAAAGAGTCTTGTCGCTCGAGGTGTGACCCGAATAGGCAACGGTGCCCTCAATCTGCTCAAATGCAAGTATCGGCGCACCGGCGGTAACGGTACCGACGATCGGAACATTTGTAACAACATTGTCCTCCCTGCCCAGAATGCGGATAGTGCGCTTCTTGAGCGGATCGCGCTGGATATAACCCGCCTGTTCGAGCGCATCGAGGTTCGCCTGCACGGAGGATGTGGAGCTCAGCCCCACTGCCGCGCCAATCTCACGCACCGAGGGCGGAACTCCGTCCTGCGAGCGTTCGAGGAGATATTCGTATATTCTTTTCTGAGTTTTGCTTATGTCTTTCAAAGCACGTCACCCTTTCAAGATGTCTGCATAACTTACCTGCTTTATTATAACACATAGTTTTTGAAATTGCAAACATTTGTTTGCTGAAATTTTTATAAATTTTTTGCGCGGTTTTCGGTTCAAAATTTGGTATTTTTACACATTTTTGTTGTATTTTAGTTTTGCGTTGTAGTATAATTTATGTAATAACCATTCGTTTGGCAGAATCTTTAAGTGAACATTATTTTTACAGGAGATGTATATCTTATGCCAACCGCAAGAACAAAGAGCAAGGCGCTCCCGAGAGCCGACTTCCCGGAACAGGTCGGCGTGTCCTCAAAGGCGATTTCCGAACTGCTCGACGACTTCGAGCGCAGCGGGATAGAGCTTCACAGCATCATGATCCTGCGCCACGGAAAAGTAGCTTTCGAGACCTGGAGAGACCCCTATGCTCCCGACATCCCGCACACCATGTATTCAGTCAGCAAGAGCTTTGCGTCAATAGCCACCGGATTTGCTATTGATGAGGGACTGCTGACGCTCGACACGAAGGTCATCGATATCTTCCCCGAGTACAGACCGCAGAAATACGACGCGAACCTCGAGAAGATGACCGTGTTCCACCTGCTGACCATGACTGCCGGAAAGGATGTAAGCGTCCTCGAAAACAAGGCGAAGGTCTCCTGGCTCAAGAGCTTTTTCGGCGCGCGCTGGGCGTTCGCCCCGGGCGAGGGCTGGAAGTATATCAGCGAAAACTGCTATGTCCTCTGCGCCATAATCCAGAAGCTGACCGGCATGACCGTGCGCGAATATCTCGCGCCGCGCCTGTTCAAGCCTCTGGGCATCAGAGAGAATCCCGCATGGGAGACCGACCCGAACGGTCTTGAGGCAGGCGGCTGGGGTCTGTTTATAACCACAGAAGAGCTCGCCAAGGTCATCGATTGCATGAGCCACGGCGGAAAATATCAGGGCAAGCAGGTCATCCCCGAGTTCTGGGCGCGCGAAGCGGGCAAGGCTCAGGCAGACAACTCGAGCAAGAGCTCGAATCAGATCGACTCCTGCGTCGGATACGGCTTCAACTTCTGGTGCTGCCACTTCCCCGGCTCTTACCGCGCGGACGGAATGTTCTCGCAGTTCGGCATCGTCCTGCCGGAATACGACGCAAATATCATCACCACCTGCAGCGAAGTCTTTGAGCAAAAGACGCGCGACTGCCTGTGGAGACACTTCCCCGAGGGCTTCATCGAGCCGAAGGATGAGCCGGAGCAGACCACCCTGCCCATGACGCTCACTCCCCTGCCCGTGCTCACCGCCGGCAGGCGCAACCCCGTGCTCGAAAAGAAGCTGTCATATTCGACTATACATATGCTCTATAACCCCGTGCTCGATGTTGCGGGCTTCCCCGTGAGCGTCCTGCCAACGGCGGTCGTCTATATGTCGGCTGACCGCGCGGGCAATATAGACAAGATAAACCTCGACTTCTCCGAGAACGAGTGCCGCTTCACATGGAGCGAGGGAAAAGTCAGGAACACGATAGTCAGCGGACTCGACGGCAAATACCGCAAATCGAAGATGCACCTGGCGGGACTCGATTTCACCGCTGTCTCGTCGGCAAGATGGGAGGACAGCGACACATTCACAATATGGATCCGCGCCAATGAATCCATATCCGAGCGCCGCTTCTCTTTTCGTTTTAACGGCAACAAAGTCACCGTCATCCCGACATCCTGCCCGGATCTGTGCAACATCGCCGAATCCATTGCGCAGGGCACGGGCGACATGATAGAAAACGAAACAATAGCCGACATCTGCGGCAACATTCTGCGCAGACACTACACTCTGCTCGAGCCAAAGCTGTTCGGCCGCCTGGAGATGAGATAAATGTCAACCTTGTTCAAAATATGCTTTGGAATCGCGGCGGGACTCGAATTCATTTTCGTCCCGTGGTTCCTCAAGGCCTCAAGAAACGGGCGCTGCACAAAATCGCAGATACTCAAAACCATATGCGCGACACTTTTCGTCGCGGCGGGAGTTCTCGCGAGCGTGATAGCTCAGAACCGCAGCGACTACGCGCACTACATTCTTATAGGACTTCTGCTCGGCTGGTGCGGCGATTTTCTTCTGCATCTGCCGCCGAAGCTCCCGTTCACGCTGAGCGGCGGACTCGCGTTCCTCGCGGGGCATGTGTTTTATATATACGCCTACTGCCTTGCGATGAAGCGATTTTTCCCCGAAGCGCCGTTCTGGGATAAGCGCGAGCTTATAGCCTGCGCGATAATTATAGTTATCGGCGTTGCGGCCATTCGCCTGCTCGGAGTCAAGTTCAGCCCGCTTTATATAATCGGCGTGCCGTATGTCGCGATGCTCGCGTTCATGCTCGTCAAGGC
>JBNMIN010000101.1:0-7958 GCA_050873305.1 Oscillospiraceae bacterium | reverse complement strand
GTGAAAGCAATTCACTTTACGTTCCCCGTGACTTACGACGGAGAAAGTGGTGCATTATTTGTCAGAACTAATGAGCAGCAAGTTGAGACGGTGGTGTCGCTTAGAAAAATATGAAGATAATTCGCCGTTTGCTTTCCTGATTCAAGCGGCGGATTTTAATTACCTGTCCGTTTTATCGTACACACGATGTGATATTATTATATCGTAGAACAGTAATATCTTTCAGATGTGTAACGTTGAAGCGGAGGAAAATATACTGAAAAAGAGGTGACGGGATGTTTAAAGAGTCCGAAGTAAAGATGCTGAACAACTGCATATCCAATAATAACAATTGGTGCCGCGATGCGATTGCTTTTGAGGTGAAAAACGGGCTTGGCAAACTTGTGCATGTAAAAAAGGGCTGCAATTCGCAGCTTCTTCTTAATGGCAAACCGCTTATCCAAGGCAGATATCTTGCCAGCCCGACCTGCTTTGGGATGCTCGCTACCGGATATGGAATAGAAAAAGTAGATTGTGCTGAGCTTAATAAAATTCGCGAGCAGCTAAATTTAGAATATCAGGGTATAGATAAGGCTTTTGAATCTATAAAGCCGCTCTTGAAACTTCTCAATGACGGCTGCTATGTTTTAGCCGATGCGGAACTTTCGCCTACGAACGGCGACGTGTTTTTTTATAATGTCCCGAATGAATTGACCGAAAATGAAGCCACTTGCGATACTTGTTTCTGCAACGAGCTGATGAGCTGCACGGACGGATATCCGGCATATATGTATCCGACTCAGTCCGTTGATACCATATCGGAGGACAGAGTCGAATATTATCGTCAACGCCTGAAAACAGGGGATAACATACGCGGTCTTGCATATTACGAAAAGGGTTTTATTTGCGCCCTGCTTGACGGTCACCATAAGGCTGTTGCCGCGGCGCAGCTCGGATTAAAACTCAAGTGTCTTGTTATAATCCCGCCGACCGCATATTATACTTTGGAAGATGGCAGTGAAAGCTTTTGCGGAATTTCAGTTCCCGATTGTCGAAATTTTGATAGTAAAAAGCACTGGTATGATAAACTGAGAGTCAGAATGAAAAAGTTCAAACTGACCGACGACAGATACGGATACCTCAATGCATCCGCCTCGAAAAATTATCCTAGGATAAAAGATATCTGCTTTTATAACAATCTTGACTCAATTAAAGAGGATCTGACTGCTAAGACAATTGAAAATTGGATAGACAATCCCGATGATAAAAATGTGTTCATGCTCAAGGGCGTTCTTCGGTGCCGTGTAAATATAGATTCTTTGAGCACATTGCAAATTGCAGAAAAAGTCATATCTGCTGACGATTACAGACTGCCGTATGAAGCGGCGTGGCGGGTTATCGTCGAGAATAAAAATGAAGATACCGAAAAGCTCGCCGTTGATTATCTTGTAGAGCATACCGCCGGGGATAGGTGCTGGGATATCGTCAACTCTTACTGGGACTGAAACTCTTTTCGATTTGCGGCATTTGACCGATTATTTTATTGCATTCAGCCTTTTGAACCCTAATCCCGACTGTATTTGTAGATAATTTACTTTTTTTGCCCTCAGGCATTGATTTTCAAAAAAATCTGTGATACTTTAAAGCTGTACAGTTGTCTTGACTGTGCGGCTTTATCTATTTTGATAGGAGGATCAAAATGAAAAGGTTTATAAGCAGGGCGGTCGCAGTGATTCTCACATGTGTGCTGGCTTTCGGCACCGTGGTCTGCTTCGCCGCGGACAGCACCGAGAGTGCAGGCGCAAAGAAGTATTACGATTACGGCACATATGTGCTTCTGGGCGACAGCGTCGCCAGCGGTCACAACGACCTTGTATATGTGGATTCGGAGTTCAAGCGCGTTGAAAATTCATACGGCGCGTATGTTGCCGACGCTCTCGGCGTGAAATATATCCCGATGGCTTGCCCCGGATTCAGAACGATAGATATTCGCTATATGCTCGAGGACGATTATCCGGGCGACGATTATCTCTTCCACGATTCTCATAACCCCGAGGTCATGAAAACGAGGATCCCCGAGTATCGCCGCGCAATTTCGCAGGCGGGTCTTATCACCCTCGGTGTCGGCGGCAACGACTTCGGCACTTATCTTACATGGGTAATCGCTGATATCCTCGAAAAAGAGGGTACTTGCAGCAAGTATGTCGAGGCTCTGCGCGATCTCCTCAAGGAAAACGGCATAGTCAACGACAAGCTCGATAAAATAGTTGAGCTCGCCAAGGTCACGGACGCAATGCCCGAGCTTATCAGAGTTCTCCCGCGTGCGCTCAAATACGGACTTGACAACTTCTTTGAGAACTGGAACCATGTCATTGAGGATATATATGCCCTCAACCCCGATGTCCAGCTCCTTGTTATCGGCATGTTCGACACGAGCGTTAAGAGCGACGACGGCACGACCGATACTTCGGACAGCAAGGCTGACAGCCAGAGCATCAACATCGGACAGATGGTCGTCGATATGGCGAACAAGCCGATGAAAGAGGGAGCCGAAAAATACGGCTATATCTTTGTCGATACAACAGGCACGACCTGCGACACATTCCATCCGAACGCGGCGGGACACAGACACATCGCCGACAGAATCCTTGAAGCTCTGCCCGATGCAAACTTCCCGTTTACGGATGTCGCGTCTGATTCGGAATATTACGATGCGATCGAATTCATGTACAGAAAGGGCTACATGACCGGTACTTCCGAGACTCAGTTCAGCCCCGATTCCGCGCTGACAAAGGCGGCTCTCGTCCAGGCTCTTTACGGCATGGCGGGCTCGCCCGAGGTCAATACCGATAATCTCTCGTTTGCCGATCTCGACAGCGCAAATCCCGCGTTCAAAGCCGCAGTGTGGGCTGTCAGCAACGGAATAGTCAAGGCGTCCGACGGCAAGTTTGAGCCGGACAGCGAGATAAGCGTCGCCGACTTCGGCCTTACGATGATTCGTTTCTCCGCGAAGGTCGATTTCAACCTGAAGAGGGTAGTGAAGACCGTTTCGATGTCGTTCAATCTTGCTCTTGAAAATAAATTTATAATTATCAAGAGATCCATAACCCGTGCTCAGGCTGCGCAGAAGCTCGCCGGATATCGCTATTATTGATAGAAGTATAGCAACATAAATAAAACAAAGCGGAGAACTCGCAAGGGTTCTCCGCTTTTGCAATATAAAAAATACCTGTCCGCAGAGTGATAATTCCTACGGACAGGTATCTTTATTCGCTGTTTCCGATTCGTTCCGTCTCCTCTTCAATGAGCCGCACGAGCTCGTTGGGGTGAACATTGAACGCAGATGAGATTTTCCATATCGTCTCGAAGTTTGCCTGCTTTTTGCCGCTTTCGATCATGGCAAGGTGGCTTCTCGCTATCCCTGCCAGACCGCTCAGGACCTCTTGCGATATCTTTTTTTCACAGCGAAGTTTTTTGATGGCCGCGCCGGTTGCATATTTGTTGAACTCTGCCATCGGCACCCCTCCTTCTCAATTCAAGTTTAAAAAATTTTCGGGCAAAAGTGTCTATTTAAAGTGACAAGCGATAAATTGTTTGTCATTTCCGGCATTTATTTGGTGAATGACACGGAATTATATTATGCGTCTTGTATATACTTTATTTTTGTCTGTAATTTGGGGCTAAAACATTGACATCGGGAAAAATTAAGAGTAAAATATCTGCGTAAATATTTTTGGCTGTGAAGAGCAGAGCCGTTTATTCCGCTCGCAGAGAGGCGCGCCGGCATTATGCCGCTGTGAGGTGCGCTGTGTCAGGAAGTACGGCAGCCGGCTCGGAGCCTCCCGCGTTGAACGGGCGTAGCCTGCGTTAAGGGCAGCAGAGGGGTGCAGTTTTGTGCAATCCGGGTGGTACCGCGGTTTCGGCCGTCCCGGGCAGAACGGCATCTATTTTTATTTTTTAAGGAGTTGTTTATCATGGAATGGACGGGACTCAATGAACTCAGAGAGAAGTATCTGAGCTTTTTCGAGAGCAAGGGTCATCTTCGTCTGCCGAGCTTTTCGCTCGTGCCTCAGGGAGATAAGAGCCTGCTTCTCATCAACGCCGGCATGGCGCCGCTCAAGAAGTATTTCACGGGCGAGCTGACTCCGCCGAGAACCCGCGTCACAACCTGCCAGAAGTGCATCAGAACGCCCGATATCGAGCGTGTCGGAATCACCGCGCGCCACGGCACTTTCTTCGAGATGCTCGGCAATTTCTCATTCGGCGATTATTTCAAGCATGAGGCGACCGCCTGGGCGTGGGAGTTCTGCACAAAAGTGCTCGAGATGCCAGCAGATAAAATATATATCAGCGTCTATCAGGACGATGACGAGGCTTATGACATCTGGACAAAAGAGCTCGGCGTTTCGCCCGACCATATGGTTCGCCTCGGCAAAGAGGATAACTTCTGGGAGCACGGCGCAGGCCCCTGCGGTCCCTGCTCGGAGCTTTATTTCGACCGCGGCGAGAAGTACGGCTGCGGCTCTCCGACCTGCGGAGTCGGCTGCGACTGCGATAGATATGTTGAGTTCTGGAACCTCGTTTTCACTCAGTTTGACAACGACGGCAACAATAACTATACCCGCCTCAAGAGCTGCAATATCGACACCGGTATGGGTCTTGAGCGCCTTGCCTGCATCATGCAGGGCGTGGACAACCTCTTCGAGGTCGATACCGTCCAGAACATCATGAAGCACATCATGCAGATAGCGGGCGTCAAGTACCACGAGGACGAGAAAAAGGATGTCTCCCTGCGTGTTATCACCGACCATATCAGAAGCACCACTTTCATGATCGGCGACGGCGTTATGCCTTCAAACGAGGGCAGAGGATATGTCCTGCGCCGCCTGCTCAGAAGAGCGGCTCGCCACGGCAGACTCTTAGGCATCGACGGCACTTTCCTCTACAAAGTGTGCGAGACCGTTATCAAAGAGAATGCAACAGCTTATCCGAACCTCGTCGAGAAGCACGACCTTATTGTAAAGGTCATCAAGGCTGAGGAAGAGAGCTTCAATAAAACTATAGACACAGGTCTCAACCTGCTTGAGAATATTATTGCCCAGAGCGATTCCAAGGTGCTCAGCGGCGCCGATGCATTCAAGCTTCAGGACACTTTCGGCTTCCCGATTGACCTGACAAAAGAGCTGCTTGAAGAGCGCGGCATGAGCGTTGATATCGACGAGTATGACCGTCTCTATGCCCAGAGCAGAGCGGCGGCGCGTGCGGCGCGCAAGGATGCCGGAGCTCAAGCGTGGAAAGACAGCAACATTTCATTCAAGGATGTCGGCGCGACCGAGTTCGTCGGCTATACCGATTATTCCTGTGACGCCGAGATAAAGGCGATAGTCACAAACGGCGAGCGCGACGAGTTCGCAACCTCCGATTCCGAAGTTGTTATCGTTCTCAACAAGACTCCGTTCTACGGCGAGAGCGGCGGACAGGCGGGCGACACCGGCGTTATCAAGACCGATAATGCGACCCTCGAGGTTACCGCAACCGGCAAGACTCCCGACGGCGTTGTGCTCCACATTGCAAGATTCATAAGCGGCGACAGCATCGCTCTCGGCGATAAAGTCCACGCTCAGATAGATGTTGAAAAGCGCGAGGCGACCCGCCGCAACCACACTGCGGCTCATCTGCTCCAGGCAGCTCTGAGAAAGCACCTCGGCAGCCATGTTGAGCAGGCGGGACAGCTTGTCAACAGCGAGGAGATGCGCTTCGACTTCACTCATTTCTCCGCTCTCTCGGGCGATGAGCTCAAGGCGATAGAGCGCGAAGTCAACGAGGTTATCCTCAAGGGCATCCCCGTCGAGACCCGCGAGATGCCCATTGAAGAGGCGAAAAAGCTCGGCGCAATGGCTCTGTTCGGCGAGAAGTACGGCGATGTCGTGCGCGTTGTCAGCGCGGGCGATTTCTCCGTTGAGCTGTGCGGCGGCACCCATGCGGACAACACCGCAAAGCTCGGTCTGTTCAAGATTGTGTCCGAGTCCTCCGTTGCCGCGGGAATCAGGCGTATAACTGCCGTCACCGGCTTCGGCGTGCTCAGGCATATAGAAAACGACGAACGCATCATGCAGTCCGCAGCGGCGGCGATGAAGCTCGGCAATGTCGCGGAGCTTGACAAGCGCGCGGCGACCCTCTCTGCCGAAGTCAAAGCAAAGGACAGAGAGCTTGCGGAGCTTCGCAGCGAGATATCCGCTCTCAAGGCGGGCAGCCTTATGGACAGCGCAAGGCAGGTCGGCGGCGTCAGACTCATCACCGCCGAGGTCGAGGTCTCCAATCCCGGCGAGCTTCGCTCGATGTGCGACACCGCCCGTGACAACGGCGCGGATATCGTCGCAGTCTTTGCGGGCGTCAACAAAGAAAAGGGCACTCTGAACTTCGCCTGCGCCTGCGGTGCCGATGCGATAAAACTCGGCGCTCACGCCGGCAATATTGTCCGCGAGACCGCAAAGATAGCAGGCGGCTCGGGCGGCGGCAAGCCGGACAGCGCAATGGCGGGCGCCAAGGACGCTTCCAAGGCGGATGAGGCTCTCGCGGCGGTTGACTCTATCGTCAGCGCCATGTTAAAATAAATTTACAGCTCCGCCGGTCTTTCCCGGCCGGCGGAATAAGCAATTGCAATACGGAGGTTTTCTGAAAATGGATGACTGTATTTTTTGCAAAATAATCAAGGGCGAGATACCCTCAAAAAAAGTCTATGAGGACGACGATGTTCTTGCGTTCTATGACCTCGAGCCGCAGGCTCCGTTCCATATTCTCATTATCCCGAAGCAGCACATAAAGAGCGCTGCCGAGATAACCCCGGAGAACAGCGCGGTCGTCTCGAAAGTGTTTGAGGCGGCGGCGAAGATAGCCAAGCAGTTCGATCTCAAGGACGGCTTCAGAATCGTCAACAACTGCGGCGACTGTGCGGGTCAGACCGTCAAACACCTGCACTTCCATATGCTCGGCGGCAGAGATTTCGGCTGGCCGGCAGGCTGATAAAAAGACCATATTAATATTCAGGAGATGTTTATTTTGGCAAAGACCTATACAATGGAAATCGCAGGCGTGAAGAGAGAGCTCCCTCTTTGCCCGGTCAGCGACAAGCTCGATATCGCGGCATTCATCCTTTTCGGTGATGTCGAAGTCACCGTTAAAGCGGCAGAAGAGCTGCTCAAGAAGTGCCCGGAGTTTGATTATATCCTCACTCCCGAGGCAAAGAGCATTCCGCTTGCCTATGAGATGTCCAGACAGAGCGGCAAAAAATATTTTGTCGCCCGCAAGAAGCCGAAGGTCTATATGACCGACCCCGTCTGCGTCAGCGTGCGTTCGATAACCACCGATGCAGAGCAGACTCTTCTTCTCGGCAGAGAGGACGGAGATCAGCTTCGCGGCAAGAAAGTACTTATCGTCGACGATGTTATCAGCACCGGCGAATCCCTCGCGGCAGTCGTTGCTCTTGCCGATAAGTTCGAAGCGAACATAGTTGCCAAGGCAGCAGTCCTCGCAGAGGGTGATGCGGCGGAGCGCGACGATATCGTGTTCCTCGAGAAGCTTCCTCTTTTCTTCAAATAATCGGAGAATTGAGAAATGGCGCGTCCGTTCACGGTTATCGGTTTTACAATATTCTTCACGCTGGCTCTTGTTTTTGAACTCGGTCAGAAGGCGGCAGTCGTTATCCTTTCGGCAGCAGCTGCCGCCTTTATCTTTTCTCTGTTCTTCAGGAGCGTTCGGCGTGACTTTGTAATCCCGACTGCGTGCATCGCGGCGGTCGTTGCAGTCCTTTTGTCTTTTGCAGCCGCACTTGTTCCGAACGAAGCGTCAGAGCGTTTCAACGACGGCGTGCATACCGTGAAAGCGAGCGTTGTCTCGCTCGAGGAGCAGAGCGGCGAAAGATATTACACCGAGCTTAAAACTTCCGAGATAGACGGCGAAAAATATAAGCTTAACATACG
>JBNMIN010000100.1:0-8192 GCA_050873305.1 Oscillospiraceae bacterium | reverse complement strand
TTCTCGACAACGCATCTTATCGAGAGGACATCCGAGCGCTCTATCGTATTGGGCGAAAGGACATTTATAAGGCTCTCGTAGGCATCGACCATGAAATTATAGAAGAACTGGAAGCCGATATTGAACAGCAAAACGACTATGCACTTCACGGTCAGCGACATATGCTCATACGGCATCCACACGAAGCCGATGCCGAGAATTACAGTCGGGATACCCATGGTCAGGATATACGGGCGGTACTTGCCCTTCATGCTGCGCGTGTTATCGATCATCTTTGCGCGCAGTGCAGTCAGCGGGAAGCCCGAGAGAATGCTTAGTATATATATGACATAGAGCGCGCCGGGGTCGATACCGATAGTGTTGCCTATGAGCGTATTGCCGACGGCGATTATCATATTCGACACGCAGTAGACTATAAATCTGACACCTATGCCGCCAACAGAGAGCGAGGCTATCTCCTTATAGCTCATATACCGCTCTTTCGGCGGCTTGTTCCAGTGCGTTTTGACCGAAGAAACAACGGATTTGATTTTTCCGGCGATTTTCACAGTCATATTCCCCCTTGTTAAGATGAGTTCAATGTGTTAGTATAAAAGAGTAAAATATCAAATGCTATGAGTAAAAAAGGTGACGCTATGCCGATATTCAACGAAGAGATGTACTTATACGACAAGAATCAGAACAGCGATCTTTTTCATCTTCATTCTTTCGGCAGGCTCTTTCCCGATGCCGACTACATAATCTCATTAAAAGACAACTCAAATACAATAATCGAATGTGTGACCGACGGGGTCGGATATATCGAGCACAACGGGACGGTCACTACAGTTGAAAAGGGCGACTGTTATATAATAAAGAAAGGCAGCGGCTACTCCTACTACTCCGACGACAAAAAGCCCTATTCCAAAGTCTGGGTAACGGTATACGGAAGTCTTATAGACAGGTGGCTCGATTTTTACAATATAGATCAGCAAGTGTATATAAAGCACCTTGACATCACGTCATATTACAGCCAGATAAAACAGACCGCGCTCGGCAGGGATATGCTCGACAACGACAAGAAGCTGATGCTCCTCGTCCACGGAATCATATTCGAAATGGCGATGGCTACCCCCGCGAACAGCCGGAGTCGCGAGGACGCGCCGTATATCAAGACCGCCGACAACGTTGTTCTCGACATAAAGAAATACATCGAAAAGCAATGCAACGAACGGCTGACGAACAAAGACCTATCGCTGAAATTCGGCATTTCGCAGAACACGATGAACGACCTGTTCATCAGAAAATACGGCATCTCGACATCGCAGTATCACATGCAGTGCAAGCTCTCCTCCGCTGAATATTTTCTCAAAAGCACCGATCTGACGATAGACGCGATAAGCGGACTAATCGGCTTTTGCGACCGCAGCCATTTCAGGAAGGCGTTTATGAAGGCATACGGCATGTCGCCGAATCAATACAGAAAGAAGCTCAAATCCGACCTCAGCGCAGAATAATTGTCGTCACCGATCTCGGAGTGATTTTTATATGCTCGGGGTCGGCGATGTCATATTCGCGAAGATTATCGTTATCGTCCGTGACCGCTGATTTTACGGCTGAGTACTGCTCCGGCAGGCTCAGCTCTTTTTCTTTTTCGGTGCCGTTTATCACTATAACCGCGCAGCCGCCGTCATACTTGAATGCGAGCAGGCGCAGCTCGGAATCATCGCAGGCGGCATCAACGCGGACGGAGCCTGCGGGAACATATTTCGAGAAGTTGCCCGTCGCATAATAGCGTTTGGTCATCTCAAAAGTTTTATCGTCAAGATTTATGTATATCAGCCCGTCGCAGTAGTTAACCTCGGACACGGCTATCCAATGCTGCCACGAGATAACATTGAGCACGGACAGATCTTCATACATAACATTCGCCGTGACGAGTGCCGAGTTCATGCCCTTGTCGCGCCCGCCCTGCATATGAGTCCATTCGCTCATATTGACAGGGACATCCGGATAGTTTTTGCTCATCCACTTCGCGAACCGCTTGAGGAAGCTCATGCGGTTATTAAAAAACGGGATGGGCATATGCAGGCAATAGGAATGGATGTCGAGCGCACCGAGACGCGTGCGGACGAGCGGATCGCCCAAAACGGCGCGCGAATAGCTCTTGTTGAACCAGCGGATATCGCCGTTTTCGCAGCCGGATAGCCGGACACCGTCAAGAGCTTTTCTGCTGTCAAGCTCTTTGACGAACGCGCGGAGCACCTTGCGGCAGCTCGAGGGTCTGTAGTGGCAGCCCTCCTGCCCGCCGTTCCAGACCCAGAACGGCTCATTGACGGGCGAGATATATTTCACTGGTATGTCCTCGCCGATAAAATGCTCGGCAACATCGGCGCAATATTTGGCAAACGCGGGATAGTTCTTCTTTTTTATATTTTCTCTGAATATCTGATGCTTGTCGAGATGCGTCTTGTGGTTATTCGTCAGGCGTTCTATCGGAGAATTGACGAAGAAAATAACCTCGTCCGCACCGTCGCTGACGGCACGGCGCATCATATAGACCGCCGCGGCGTCGCGCGACCAGTCATATTCGCCGGGAGCGGTCTCAAAGCATTCGGTCGCCCGCGCGGGTTCGCTGAATGTACCGCGTCCGCTGTGCTTCGACCCGCCGCCGATATTGTAGCGGTAGATGCCAAGACCGATGCCCTCGGTCTTGCTGAAAAGCAGCTCGCTGATTCTGTCTCTGACGGGTTTGCCGCTTATCGGGTCATCGTGAGTCCAGTTTCCGACTATCTGCGCCCACCATGCGCCGCTCGCGCCGAAGCCTTCGATAGTCTGATATCGCTTCTCTTCATTTATGTTCAGCTTCATTTTCAATGCTCCCTATGTGAAAAGTGCATATATTTTTCATCTTATTTTAAAGTATATCATAGCTTTTCACGGAGTAAAGGTATTTTTTACCGAAAAAAGAGTACTTTTTATATGTGTTTTTGCATTGACTGCGGAAACCACGAAAAATCAGTATACCCGAAGCGGCGAAATCATTTTATATTCAGGCTGCGTTTAACGATATTTTCCGGGAAATGTGTTTTTTTACCTGCCGCCTGTGATTTTTTGTAAAATTTTCATATAAATATGCACATAGATTTTATCTTTATGTTGAATTTGTATTGATTTTTGGGTTTTGTTCCCGTATAATGGAGCTTGTCTGACACGACAGAATATCTGAGAGGTGCCGAATTATGAACACCGTGATAATAATTCTGCTTGTCGTGCTCGCGACAGCCGTTGTACTGCTGTTCGCGATATGCGGCTTTCTGTTCAATCAGGTAATATGGTATAAGCCGATAAAGCTGCCCGCCGCCGCAAAAGGCGAGGTTGAGGACGACTTTGCAAAGGATCACAGAAAAGCCGAAGAAGAGTTCGGAAAAATGCCGTTTGAAAAGCTCTCTATTACGGCATCGAACGGCGAAAAGATATATGCGCGCCTGCTCCTGCCCGAGAGTAGCAACGGGCGCATGATAATCGCCTGCCACGGGGCGCACAGCTCCGGGATATGCGAATTCTGCTTCTCCGCGCCGTATTTTCACCGCATGGGTTATACGATTCTGATGCCCGAGCACCGCGGCTGCGGCGAGAGCGAGGGAAAATTCTTAGGCTACGGCACGCATGAATCAAAGGATGCTTTTCTTTGGATAGACTGCGCCCGCGAGCGCTTCCCGGAGCTTAATATATTCCTGCTCGGCGTGTCGATGGGCGGCGCGACGGTTCTAATGATGAGCGACAAAATAACCGACCCGGCGGTCAAGGGGATAATTGCGGACTGCTCATACACGAGCGCATGGGATGAATTCGCCTATCAGCTCAAAAATCCGTTCGGGCTCCCGGCGTTTCCCCTGCTATATATATTCAATCTGTATTGCCGCATAATCTGCAAATACAGCCTGCGCGACGCATCGCCGATAAAAGCTGTTCGCAGCGCGAAAGTACCGATACTTTTTATTCACGGCGCAAAAGATGCGCTCGTACCGGTAAAGATGCAGAGAGAGCTGTTTGACGCGTGCCCGACTAAAAAAGAAATGCTGACGGTCGAAAACGCGGTTCATGCGCAGAGCTACTATACCGACCCGCGCGCATATGAGGCGGCGGCGGAAAAATTCATAGACGAATGCGAAAACACTGAAAATACATCTGCGCTTTCGGCGCCCGGAGGAGGAAAACAAATTGGCTAACAACGAAAGGCTGAAAGAGAAACGATACGTCGGAGTAAAAGAAACGGTTATCTACGGCGTAGCAAACGGCGGTCAGGTCATCGGATACAACATGGTCCGCATGCAGCTGACATTCTTCCTTGTGACCGTGTTCGGCATACCGAGCACAGCGGTCGCAACGATGATAACCGTCATGGGCATCTGGGATGCACTCAACGACCCGATGATGGGAACGATAGTTGACAAGACCCGCACGAATCTCGGAAAACTGCGTCCCTATCTGCTCTTCGTCCCGATACCGCTCGGCATAGCGACCGTCGTGTTCTTCGGCGGCGCAGAGTTCCTCGCGGGAGTTCAGTCAACGACGCTCAAGATAGTCTATATGTGCGTCACATATTTCATCTGGGAGTTCTTCTACACGATAGGCGACATCCCGTTCTGGGGTCTGTCCGCCGCAATATCCCCGAACCCCGTTGACAGATCGAACGCCATAACCTCGGCGCGCTTCCTCTCCGGCATAATCGGCGGACTTTCGACGCCCGTTATATCCCTGCTCATCGACCTGAGCAACAAGGGCATAATCGGCATCAATATGCGCCAGCTCTTTCTCGTGATGGGTATTGTCGCGGGCACTGTCGGCATGGGACTCTTCTCGCTCTCCGGCATCTTCTGCCGCGAGCGCGTGGTTCAGAACTCCGACGAGCCGAAGGTTCTCGACTGCTTCAGATTCCTTTTCAAGAACAAGCCGCTGCTCCTCATCGTCTGCTCAAATATTCTTGCGACGGTCGGCGGAGTCACGGACACATTCTCGCAGTATTTTTACATATTCTCCCTCGGCGCAGCGAGCTGGGGCACGATAATCGGAATCCCCGGAGTTATTTCCGGCTTCCTTACATATCTGCTGCTGCCCGCTCTCGAGAGAAGATGGACATCAAAACAGATTGTTATCCGCGTAACGATAATCAAAGCGGTTGTCGGAACAGCAACATTCCTCGCGGGCATGAAATTCTACCGCAACCCCGCAGTCATAGTTCCCCTGCTCATGGTTCAGGGCTTCATATTCAGCGCGCTGTCGAGCATAAACATGGTCGTCCCCACGAAGATGATCGGCGACACGGTCGACTACATGGAGTGGAAAACAGGCGAGAGAAACGAGGGCATGGCGTTCTCCCTGCTGACATTCATCAGCAAGCTCACCGGCTCGCTCTGCACATCTATTGCGACGGCGATAATCCCGGTTATCGGTCTTGTCACCGTTCAGCTCGCAGACAACTCGCTCCAGCTTGTTGAAAATCCGGAGATAAACACCCGCTTCTGGCTCTGGGCGCTTGTGACGATACTGCCGCCCGTGGTGTCGCTCATCTCGCTCATCCCCTACAAATTCTACGACCTCGAGGGCAAGAAGCTCAAGGACATTCAGGAAGAGATGATCGCTCGCCGCGAGCTCAACTCAAAGACGATATCCAAGGCGGAAGGAGAGATATAAATGGAACGCAAATGCCCGAAATGCGGCGGAAAGCTCGGCATATTCGACCTAAAGCCCAACTGCCCCCACTGCGGATGCAGCATCATGTACTACGATATGGACAAACGCCTCGAAGAGGACTCGATAAAAGCCGAGGCGGAATGGCAGAAGCTCGATGAGATACTCGACAAGATAACTCCCGCGTTCGTCAAGAGAAAGAGAGCCGAGAGAGAAGAAAAAGAGAAAAGCGAAAACGAAAAAGATGATTAATTTAAGCCGCGCCCGCAGGAATCTGCGGGCGCACCAAATTTGCGCGAGAGCCGCAACAAAATTTGCCAAAACTGTGGCAAAAGTCACGGTGATGTGATAAAATTCGATAAGAATAAAGATTCAAGGAGAGGGTTTTATGCTTCGCAGACAGATGCAGCTTGATTTTTCCGGAATAAAGACATATTCAGCCGAGGATCGCCACAATCTCGTCACCATAGACAACATGATGACGCCCGGCGTCACCCCGCACGAGGAATACAAATATGAGGGCTTTGACGAACTTGTTGAGAGAATAGTCAAGGCGCGCAAGAACGGGCATCCCGTCATATGGAGCATGGGCGCGCACGTTGTCAAAAACCGCCTTTCCCGCTATGTCATCGAGCTGATGAAGATGGGCGTTATCACGCACATCGCCGCAAACGGCGCGACGAGCATACACGACTTTGAGCTCGCATATCTCGGCGGCACCTCCGAGGATGTGCCGACTGCGATCGAGGACGGCTCATTCGGAATGTGGGAGCAGACGGGCGCATGGATGAACGAAGCGATTCAGCGCGGTGCGAAGCTCAACATCGGCTACGGCGAGGCGCTCGGCGAATATATAGACATGCACCCCGAGAAATTCCCGAACCGCGAGGACTGCATACTCTGGAACGCATATAAACTGGACATTCCCGCAACCTATCACATAGCGCTCGGCACGGATATCATCCATCAGCACCCCACCTGCGACATGGAGGCTATCGGCAAATGCTCGGGCATTGACTTCAAGAAGATGGCTTACAGCGTGTCGCAGCTTGACGGCGGTGTTTTTCTCAACTTCGGCTCTGCCGTCATCGGTCCCGAGGTGTTCCTCAAGACTCTTTCGATAGCGCGCAACCTCGGCTATCCCACTTTTAACATAACCACGGCGAACTTCGATCTCGTGCGCCTGGGCAACTTCCGCTGCAAGATAGGCTACGAGGATCCTAACTATTATTACCGCCCACGCAAGAACATCGTCAACCGCCCGACCTGCCGCGGCGGCATGGGCTGGCACTTTGAGGGCGACCATCAGATAACCATACCCACGCTCTACGACAAGCTCAAAGAGCAGCTTTGATTTGAGGTAAGATATGCTTTCAAAAGAACAGGTCAAAAAAATATGCGCCGGCATAAAAAATGCGCGCATAGGCATAATCGGCGACTTCTGCGTTGACATCTACTGGCACGCGGACATGACAAAATCCGAGCTCTCGCGCGAGACTCCGCACTATCCCCTGCCGATAGTCGGCGAGGGGGTCTATCTCGGCGCGGGCGGAAATGTTGCGTCGAACCTCGCGGCGCTCTCCCCAAAAGAGCTTATTCCGATATCCCTTATCGGCGGCGACTGGCGCGGAATGCTCATGGAAGATATATTCCAAAAGAGCGGCATGAACAGGGATTTTGTCATCAAGGTGCCCGACCGCTTCACCAACGCCTACTGCAAGCCGATGCGAAAGGGCATATCGGAGCTTGAATATGAAGATCCGCGCCTTGACTTCGACAACTACGAGCCGATATCAAAAGAGACCGAGGACAAGGTGATTGAAAATCTCAGGCAGGTCTCTAAAAATATCGACGTGCTGTGCGTTGCGGATCAGTTCAGATTCGGCATAATTACAAAGCGCGTGCGCGATGAGATAATCGCACTTGCAAAATCGGGGCTCACCGTCATTGCGGACAGCCGATACAACATCGGTAAATACACCGACTGCATTTTGAAGCCCAACGAGGTCGAATGCTGGCGCGCGGTGTACAACAACGAAGGCTATATAGATGCGGGATACGATGAATTTATCGAAGCGGCAAAGCTGCTCGCGAAAAAGAACCGCTCGACCGTGTTCTGCACGCTCGGGAAGCGCGGCTCGATAGTCACCGACGGCGACAGGACGGAGAAAGCCGACGCGGTGCTGTTCGACGGCGAAGTTGATATCTGCGGCGCGGGCGACACCTCGCTCTCCGCGTTTTCCGCGGCAATCGCCGCAAAGACCAAGCTCAAAGCGGCGGCTCAGTTCGCGGCGCTCGCGTCCGGCGTGACAGTCAGAAAAATCGGCGTCACGGGCACGGCATCGCCCGAGGAAATAGAAGCGCTCGCACAGTAAAAAATAAAACTAAGAGGCACAAGAATGAGTTTTTCAATTGAAACGATAAAAGAATACGGCGGCAGGGGCTTCAAATGCGCGCTGTTCGATTTTGACGGCACGATAAGCCTTATACGCGAGGGCTGGCAGAAGGTTATGATCCCG
>JBNMIN010000099.1:0-8210 GCA_050873305.1 Oscillospiraceae bacterium | reverse complement strand
GGTCTCTAAAAATATCGACGTGCTGTGCGTTGCAGATCAGTTCAGATTCGGCATAATCACAAAGCGCGTGCGCGATGAAATAATCACCCTTGCAAAATCTGGACTCACCGTCATTGCGGACAGCCGATATAACATCGGCGAATACACCGACTGCATTTTGAAGCCCAACGAGGTCGAGTGCTGGCGCGCGGTGTATAACAACGAAGGCTACATAGATGCGGGATACGATGAATTCATCGAAGCGGCGAAGCTGCTTGCAAAAAAGAACCGCTCGACCGTGTTCTGCACGCTCGGAAAGCGCGGTTCGATAGTCACCGACGGCAACAGGACAGAGAAAGCCGACGCGGTGCTGTTCGACGGCGAAGTTGACATCTGCGGCGCGGGCGACACCTCGCTCTCCGCATTTTCCGCGGCAATCGCCGCAAAGACCGAGCTCAAAACGGCGGCTCAGTTTGCGGGGCTCGCGTCCGGCGTGACGGTCAGGAAAATCGGCGTCACGGGCACGGCAGCGCCCGAGGAAATAGAAGCGCTCGCGCAGTAACAAAATAAAAATAAGAGGCACAAGAATGAGTTTTTCAATTGAAACGATAAAAGAATACGGCGGCAAGGGCTTCAAATGCGCGCTGTTCGATTTTGACGGCACGATAAGCCTTATACGCGAGGGCTGGCAGAAGGTTATGATCCCGTATTTCTGCGAGGTCATCGAAGCTCTCGACACAAACGAAAACAAAGACGCAATATGCGAAGAGGTCACGGAATTCGTCGACCGCCTGACCGGCAAGCAGACGATATTCCAATGCATCGCGCTCGACGAGGCAGTTGTTCGCCGCGGCGGAGAGCACGTTGACCCGGGCGCGTACAAAAAAGAGTATCTGCGCAGGCTCGAAACGCGGATAGCCGACAGAAAAAAGGGACTCGAAAACGGCAGTCTCTCCCCCGATGATCTCGCGGTCAGAGGGTCTGTTGAGTTCATAAAAGCGCTGAGAAACGCCGGGATAAGATGCTTCCTCGCGAGCGGCACGGACGAAGAAGATGTCATATATGAGGCGTCCTTAATCGGAGTCAAAAATCTCTTCGACGGCGGCATTCACGGCGCAAAGGACGCGCTGCTCGACTGCTCGAAAGAGGCGGTTATAAAGAACATGATTGAAGAGCAGAAGCTCGACCCGGAGGAGCTTGTCACTTTCGGCGACGGCTTTGTTGAGATAGAGCTCACGGCGAAGCTCGGCGGCTATGCGGTCGGCGTGGCGACAAATGAAAAGACAGGCGACGGAATAGACGAAAAGAAGCGGGCACGGCTCATGTCGGCGGGCGCTGATATGATAATTCCGCACTTCGAGGACACCGAAGCGATACTCAAAGCACTGCATATATAAACACACAAAAAGAACAGGCGTTCTGCGGCAAAACCGTAAAACGCCTGTTTTTTTATAATTCTATCCAATCCTTTGTGTCGTTGTCGTACTCATACAGCACCTTGTTCTGCTCATCGTATGCGAGCAGGACATCGTCACTGTCTTCAAAAGTTATTTTATAGGTCTTGCACTTGACTCCGTTAACGGTTGCGGTCTTGCCCGTTGATGAAAAGCCGTCGCCCAAGTCGGCATATGCGCGGAATTTCGGAACCCCGAGCATTCTTATCGCGTCAAAATCGACCTGAAATTCCGTAGTCTTTGACGCGGTATTTGAAGAACCGGAAGCCCGGCGTGTCGTTTCCGCGCTGCGCGCGGAGGTCGCCTTTGTTGTCTCCGCCTGCGTTGTCGGCTCGGCGGTCGGCTCCGTCGTCTGCTCCTCGGTCGTCGTTTCGGGGGCAGTTGTTGCCTGCGGCACACGCACCACTTTCATACACCCGGCAAGCGAGAATGCCGCAAGAACTAACGCTAAGACTGAAAGCAAAACTTTCTTCTCAAGTTTCATATTTTCCTCCGCAAATGTATCTAAGTACCAAAACAAAAATTATTCAACTGCAATTGTATTTTTATTATAAGTCAAAAACTATATTTTGTCAAATGAATATAATATAAAATCAGGAGCACTGCCGATGCCGATATTTTACAAAATCGGTATTTTAATTTTTTGTTGCATTTTATCCTGCGATATGATATGTTTAAATTATCACAGCACAGCTGATTTATTCAAGCTATATCAGCGGCAAGGACGGGAAAAATCACAATGTACGAAAACATCAAACTTTTTCAGCACGACGGTGAGTGTCCGCTGGGCATACATTTTGTCGGCGAGACGCTCTGCGACGAGAAATACTGCATCGAACGCAGGAACAGCGACATCGCCTCGTTCGAATACATCGCCGACGGGCACGGCACGCTCGAAATAAACGGGCAGATCCTGCACCCGAAAAAGGGCGACATATTCATGATAACCGAGGGCAGCGACCACCGCTACTACTCCCAGCGCGAAGACGGCTGGCACAAGTTTTTCATCGGCTTCTACGGACCCGTAGTCGACGAGCTGATAAGCTGTTATCTGCCGCAGAACACTTTTCTTTTCGAGGGCTGCTTTGCCGACAGCATTTTTCAGCACATTTTCGACATCGCTTTCAACGGCGACGACATTCAGCAGGTGCGCTCGATGCTCGCCGTCGAAGTGTTCCGCCTGTTCAATCACATAAGGGATCATCAAAAAATAGAAAGCGAGGATCTGGCGGACAGGATAAAGCGCAATATCGACAACCGCATCACGCAGAATCTGAGCCTCGACGGACTCTGCGCCGATATGAATTATTCAAAAAATCATCTGATAAACATCTTCTCAGAAAAGTACGGAATAACGCCGTATCAATACTACATCAACTGTCGCATACAGATTGCAAAGGACTACCTTGCGACCACGAATATGCCCATAAGCGAGATTGCAAGCGTACTTTCATACTCCGATCAGCAATATTTTTCATATTCGTTCAAGAAGGAGACCGGCCGCTCGCCGAAGAAATACCGCGAGCTGATGCGCTGTGATATTTCGTAAATTTTGTTGGATATATTCTGATGATAACAGAATGGAAATATGATATTCTATATGTTGATAATTGTTTCTCAAAAAGCAGGTGACTTATGAAAGACTTCAGCTTTTATCTTGTGACCGATCCGCACTATTACGACAGCTCGTTCAAGCGCACCGGAAGCGCATATGAAGAGCGGAGCAAGACGGATCAGAAATGCGTGGCGGAGACCCCCGCCATTATCGACGCCGGCTTCGAGCAGATAGCGAACGACAAAAGCACGGATATAGTGCTCATCCCCGGCGACCTTGTCTACCGCGGCGAATATCAGAGCCATGTCGGATTCCGCGAGAAGCTCTATAAGCTGCGCGACAGCGGGAAGAAGATATATCTCATCACTGCGCGCCACGACTATGCCGAGGATCCCGTTGAGTTCGATGGCGACAAAACTATCCCAGTCAAGGGCATGGAGCGCGATGAGCTGCGCGATTTTTACCGCGAGTTCGGATTCGACGGCGCGATAAGCGAACACAGGGAGAGCATGTCATATGTGACGCAGCTGGCGGACGGGATTCGCCTGCTGGCGCTCAACTGCGACGGCGACTGCAAGGACTTCAAGGGCATCTGGGACGACCAGATGGACTGGGCGCTCGAGCAGATAAAGGCGGCGCACGAGAGCGGCATGGATATCAAGATAGCGCTCGGCGAATACGAAAACTATCTGCGCCCGGATTTTGAGAGAACGAAGCGCATAAACCCCGCATACACAAAAATCGAAAAGACATGGGAAGAGCAGAGACTTTATATTAAAAAAGCTATAGAAAAGCTCAGCGCGGAGCACAAGAAAGAAATCGAGTCTCAGCTCGATAAACTCATCCCAAAAGAGCCGTTCGGATGTTTTGAAGAGAGCGGAGAAGCGGGCAGAGAATATCAAATCGGAGATAACAGGATATCGTTCAACTCGTTCGGCGGCGTCAAATCGCTCACAGTAGGCGGCAGAGAGATAATCGCCGAAAATGATTCTCCGTGCATTACATATGATTCATACGGCGCAGACGACTATAACTACTGGTTCACGCACTACAGCCGCGACCTCGACAAGACCGCACACTGGGCTTTTGCCGATTTCGGCAAGCCGAACATAGACAAAATCGCCGACAAGTATAAGCAGGGCAGATTCGCCTATAAGCTCGAAAATCTTACGGTCTCGCAGGAGTATAATAGATTTTCCGCCCTCGCGGAGCTTCATATCGACGGATATTTTTATGAAAATATCGGCGCGCCGCAGGTGTTCCAGATAAAATACACGCTCGAAAGCAATAGACTCACCGCAGAGCTGCTTTGGCAGAACAAGCCCGCGAACCGCCTGCCCGAGAGCATCATGCTTCATATCTATCCAAAAAGCGAAAAGATCTCTTTCACGAAGCTCGGCAGAAAAATCGACCCGTTTGATATTGTCAAGAACGGAAACCGCAACATCGCGGCGGTCGAAAGCATCGAGCTTGACGGGGTGAAAATAACAAATCTTCACTCCCCGCTCGTCGGCATAGGCAAGGGCAAAATTCTGCACTTCGACAATGAATATTCCCCTCTTTCGGACGGGATAGCCTATGTTCTCTACGACAATATATGGGGCACAAACTTCCCTCTCTGGTACGGCGACAACGCCTATTTTAAATATGATATAGAGTTTTAAGCCCGACAAAAAGCGGCGTCGAAAAAATCGGCGCCGCTTTGCTTTATATTATATTTCAGCGATTTTTCTTTTTGTATCCGCAGTCGCAATAAGGACCGCCGGAGGCTAAAGTATACTCGCGCACGAACTCCGACGCACCGCCAGCTTCGCTCATCGCATAATCAAGACGGCACATCGCAGGCGTCAGGTCATAGAGCCCGAGCTCTTTCGTCAGCGTGCAGATTCCGCACTTTGTGAACCGCGCCTCATACCCGCTCCCGTCGGGATATTCGTAATAATCCATGTTCCACGAATACGGGTTTCTGTCCGCCGCCTTGAGCTTTTCCGTCGCTTTCATGGCGCTGATATCTTTTTCGGTGAATTTGGTCTTTCCGCTCATGCGGCAGAACCAACATACCATCGGAGTCATCATCGCGCTGCCGTAAAATTTCGTCAGCCGCTCGACATCCGGGCGTTCGGGCATACTCAGAACGACTGCGCAGAGCATGGCGCAGTTGACTATATTCATCTTGAAGCGATCCTCTTTTTCAAACTCGGGGAGCTTCGCGATTATCTCGGCGTATTTGAGCTTCGCCTTTTTCATGACAGCCGCCGCGGCGGTCTTTTCATAGCCGAACACGGTGATGAGCTTATCGCGAAACGAGCCCGAAAGCACAGTCCACATGCCCCACGGCATTCCCGCATATTTCATCACGCATTCCTCCATTCGGAAATCGTTTTCCTCATGCGGCGGTCGATATCGAGGCGGGTCTCTTTACACTCTTTCGCATACGCCTTGGAATTCGGAAACGCAATTTTGACAAAGAGCGAAGAGCCCACGGGGAGCATGGTTTTTATCATACCCTCGGGGAAAACGAAGTGGGTGCCGTGCGCGTAGACAGCCGCTTCAACGTCGCAGTCATGCGGCTTTTCGGCGAGCCGCTTTTCCATGCGGTGTATGTACTTCGCCGCGTCCCACAGCAAATCGTCCTGCGCGCCGATAAGCAGGAGCTTTCCGTGAATATTTTCGATTTTTATAAACTCATCTTCGGTAATCGGATGCGCTTTCTCGGAATCGTCAAAGAGCTTGCGCGAGGCTATCATGCTGCCGGTCTGCTTTGTCTCTTCGGCGATAACCTGCCAATACTGCGGGTGCTGATAGCAAAACGGCATATAGGCAAGCGGCTTGCCGCGATAAGAAAAGAGCGACTCGCCGTCAATCGGCCACTCCTTGCAGCCGTCCTTCTTGCCCTGCATAAAGCCCTGCCACACAAAGTCGCTCGGCGTCATGGCAACGGTCAGCGTTATATCCGAAAACATCGAAGCCGCAGTAAGCGCGAGCGTTCCCGTTGTGGACGCACCCGCGATGCCTATTTTTCGATTTCCGTGGGCTTTCAGCCACGCAATCGCCGACTCGATGCGCTCAAGGGGATAGTTATGATGCCCGTAGTCCTTTTTCCCTGGCGACATCGTCATAACATTTATGCCCAATTTCAGCAGCCACTTGACTGCGGAGCGCGCCATATAATCCTCGGGGTCGTCGCCGAGCATAGCGATAAGCGCGCAGTCCGAGCCGCCCCCGCACTCCCAATATGCACCGTAAAATCCGTCTGTTTCGATATCGAAATGAATGCTTTTCATATTTTACCTCCAAAACCGATTTTCACTATCTGCATCTTCATCATGCCGTCCCCGACCTTTGACAGGAAGCGGAAAAACCCGCTGACGGACGGGTCGCGCAGATCGTTATAGCCGAGCATATAGCCGCGGCTCGAGACCGCGATATTTTTGCCCCATGCGGAAAGCTCGCTTTTGGCGTCCGAGACCGCGAAATACGCACCCACATCCTTGATTTTCGCACTCTTGAGCCAGGTCTTTGCAATCATCTTCACCGCTGTCCGGTTCGCCGCGTCAAACACCAACACACCGCCGGGGAAAGCGCCAGCCATTGCCTGCACCAGTGACCTAACCTGCTCCGTCAGGAAATAATAGAACACTCCGGAGGCGAAGAATATCGCCCCGCCGGACGCGTCGATTTTTGCAAACCATTCGGTATCATTCAAATCGCAGGGGATATTTTCCTCACGGTCTCCGGCAGACAGCAATTTGTTGCGCACGGCGATAACATCCGAAAAATCCAGATTGTAGATTTTGCAGCTTCCGTTATCGCAGTTTCTTCCGGTGCTGTCCAACCCACAGCCCAAATTGACTACTGCGGCTTTGGGGTGAGTTTTCAAATAGTCCCGTATCTCAAAGGCGAGATCATTCTGCCGCATGGCAACCTCCAACGAGCCGAAACGCTGCATCAGACCCCGGGAGCTTTTTTCCGCATCCGAAAAGTCGTAGTCAATTTCGCTGATTAAGCGAACCGCCGTTTCATCCCGATAGAGATTCGGATACAGCTCCGAGCATACCTTTCTGGCATACAGCGGAATTATCAGCGTCTCCTGCACGGTGTTTTTCTCGATTTTATATTTCATCTTCACTCCTCACTTTCTCAAAAACGGAAGCTCGGGCAAACTCCCACGCTCCGATATTGACATCAGCATATCCGCAAAGCCTTTCGGGTCGCGTATCTGATATTGCATATGGTTATATCCCTCGAACACCGGGAACTGCGCTTTTGTATATGCTTTCATGACGGCGTCGCGGTATTTGTAGTGCTCCTCTGCGCTGCCGAATTCAAAATATATGCGGCTCTGAAGCTCCGGCGGCAGGGAGGGAAACGGCTTATCTTCAAGGCTGTCCGCAAGCTGGCGGCGTATATTGCCATAGGTCAGCTGCCTGCCCGCATCGATAAAATAGGGCTTTATTGAATCGTCATCGCACCACATTATCTTTTTCAGCGTGCCGCCCTTTGACCAATAAAGGCTTCTTATTGCGAGATACAGAAACGGAACCATTATCCGACGGGTACTTTTGCCGATCTGCGCGAACTGGCCGCCGTCGAAGAAGACGTGCTCAATCGGCAATTTTGTCTGCAAAATGAATGCCATTGCGAGATCCGCGCCAATCGAAGAGGCAACTATCATCGCGAGTTTTTTGACCCCGTGCTTTTTAAGAAAATCCTCAATTTGCTTTATCTCGTCCGCCTTGCTGATATATTTCTGTCCGCTGCAATAAACGGTGGAGGTCGGCATGATGCAAAAATACTTGCCTTGCATATTCTTGGCGACTGGCTCACTGCTCGTGCCGGTCACGCCCATGGCGTGGAAGAACAGCACTGCGGGATTCTCTTCATTTCCCAATGTTTTGAACAACATTTCAAATCACCTCACAAGCTCGGCTATCAAATTAAATACCGTCATTTGTTCCTCCTATAACCCGCCTCGTCGCGGTATTCGGGGTGAGAGTTCAGATATTCGTCCCTGCTGCCGCAGATGGTGTAGTCGCATTTGCAGCCGTTTGAGCAGGTCGTCGTTCTGACGAGCCGCGCGCCGATGAGCTCCATGCCCTCGTAATCGGGATTGCAGAGCGCGGGCATAACCTCGAGCAGGTTGTGTTTCTTAGCGACCTCCGCGGTCGGGCACTCGGTGAATTCATAATATATCGGCCTATTCTCTTCAAACGGCGCTACAT
>JBNMIN010000098.1:0-8232 GCA_050873305.1 Oscillospiraceae bacterium | reverse complement strand
GGGATAATATAATCGGCGTAACCCGGAGTGGAGAGCCACAGCTCGACATCCGCGAACAGGGCGTTTTCGTTGCCGTCGATATTGCCCGCGGGGCTTATCGAAAATATCTTGTCGCTGCCGTAGCTCTTTACGAGCGAATAAAGACCCGCCGCGAACGCGCTGACGCTGTCGCGCCGCCACTCGTTGAGTCCTTTATCCCCGCCGCCGGAGACATAAGCTTCGTATTCCGCGCGGTCTATGCTCTCGTCGCGCGTGGGATAGAAATAGTCGTCGATATGTATGCCGTCGACCTCGTAGCCGTCTAAAATTTCACGCACACCGTCATATATCAGCGCGTGGACATCGGTCGACGCGGGGTCGAAATATATCCCGTTTTTGAGCTGGATAACTGCATCCGTGCCGATAAGCTTTTTCGCCGGGCTCCCCTGCGGCAGAGAATCAATACTATCGGACGAGCTGACGCGAAACGGGTTTATCCACGCGTGAATTTTGAGTCCGGCTCTATGGGCACATTCGACCATCACTTTCAGCGGGTCGAAGCCCGGGTCGCTCCCCTTGCAGGAATATTTTGACCACGGGAAAAGCTTCGACGGATAGACGGCATCGGCAAAGGCGCGGACATGGACAAAAACCGTGTTGAGCTTCATATCGGCGACATTATTAAACATCTCCTCAGCCCGCTCGCGGAACTTTTCTTCGCCCTGAGCTGCATCCGGCAGCTCGTAGCAGCTTATCCACACGGCGCGAATCTCATCAGGCTTCGGAGTGTAAACGGCGGAAGTTTCCGTTGTGCTATTGCTCGTCTGTTCCGGAATTTTTGCGGGAATCCGGGCGCATGAGCAGAGCAGGCAAAAAAGAACAATGCAGGCAAAAAGGCGTTTCATTTTTTATTTCTCCTTTGTTTTTTGTCTGCTACATATCTATGCGTGTCCCGCATAAAAAAGTCAGAAGCCGCTGCAAAACACAGCGGCTTCAAAAAAATTATATCTTATTTTATATTCCCGTCAATGACATCGCGCAGGCTCACGCCGTCGAGATATTCGTTGATAACGCGCTCGAGTCCCTGCCAGAGCGGCAGAGTCAAACAATCCGCACAGCGCGGGCACTCGTTGGACTTACTGTCGAGACACGCCACGGGCGCAAGGCTGCCCTCGGTGAGGCGCAGTATCTCGCCGACAGGGATATCCTCCGGCTCGCGCGCAAGGCGGTAGCCGCCCTGGAATCCGCGCGAAGTCTTCAAAACCCCGTCGCCCGTTAAGGCGGGCACAATCTGTTCGAGATATTTTTTCGATATATCCTGCCTTGCGGCAATATCCTTGAGGGCAACGAAACCGTCGCCCTGATTTTCATACAAATCGATAAGCAGACGCATGGCATAGCGTCCCTTTGTGGAGATCTTCAATCAAATCACCTCTTTTTGGCGAGTATAGCACAAATTCCGCCGATTTTCAAGCAATCAGTCGATAACGACCTCTCTGTGCAGCTCGGACGAGTCATATATCGCCTGCATTATTTTGGAAGTTCCGATGGCGAGATCGATATCGGCGCGGTTATGCTCATGATTTATAACGCAGTCGACGAACGAATTTATCTCCGCTTCGTAGAAATTGTTCGTTCTGAACTTCGGCTCGCTGCGCATGAGCATGCCGTTCTTGACGGAATAGATAACAAAGCCCTCGCCGTATTCGAGCCTTATGCCCGCCTTGTCGCCGATGAAATCTATATATGTCTCATCCTCGCCGATGTTCTCCGCCCACGCGCCGTTGAAGGTTATGGTCGGACCGTCGGTTCTGACAATGCCGGTGACGGAATCGTCAACATCAAAAACGCCGTCCTTGTCGGCGGTATTCTCCGCCCACATGTTTGTATAGACATAGTCTTTTATGTTCTTGCCAAGCTTGCAGAACGCCTCGCCCGATGCGGTCAGGGGCTTGGGCTCGCCGCAGCAATAGAGAATGAGGTCGAGATAATGCACGCCCCAGTCTATCAGCGCACCGCCGCCGGACGCCGCCTTGCGTGTAAAGTCGCCGCCGATGCCGGGAATGGAGCGGTTCGCGCGGAAGCTCGCATAGACATGGTAGACCTCGCCGAGCTCGCCTGCATCAATAAGATCCTTTATGTGATTGACCGCGTTTCCAAAGCGGTTGCACACGCCGATGCTGAGAATTCTGTCCGTCTCATGGGAGACTCGCTGCATCTCGAGCGCCTCGGAGAGCACGCGCGCGGCGGGCTTCTCGCTGAGGACATCCTTGCCCGCTCGCATGAAGTCTATCGCTATGACCGAATGCAGGTCGTTGTGGGTGCAGACGGAGACGGAATCGAGCTCCGGATCGTCAAGTATCTCGTGATAGTCATAGACCGCTTTTCCGCAGCCGTATTTTTCGACCGCAGCGTCCGCTCTCTCAGGGATGATATCGCAGAAATACTTTATCTCCGCCTTTTCGTTTTTCATATACGCGGGGATATGCGCAGAGTTCGCTATCGCGCCGCAGCCGATTATCGCAACCTTGATCTTTTTTGACATTGAAACTCCTCCGTTTCAAGTTTATTTATCCATACATAATAATACCAAGACGGGCGCAAAAAGTAAACTCCGACATAAAAAATATATACTTTTTTATTTTTTCGTTTAAATCGGACATTTTTCGCCTATTTGTTTCTTGTCTTTTCTCAGTGCAGGTTATATAATACAATTACATAATTGTTTCAATTTTTATCTGGAGATGATGAAGTGAGCAAAGTATCCGATTTTCTCAACTCAAAAATCGTCAAGAGCGATGTCGGAGAAGAAACCGTACTGACCTGGAAAGAGACGCTCTCTTATGCCCTCGGCCGCGGCGCGCAGGGCATGAACACGAGCATGACCAGCTCGAAGTACATAAACTTCTTCCTGACCGACGTTCTTTTCAAAAAGCTTCCGAACCCCATGGGCGTTGCGTCAAAGATCAGATTTTTCTGCGGCATCTTCGACGCGATAAACGACCCGATGATGGGCGTTATCGTTGACAAGACGAGAACGAAGGACGGCCAGATGCGACCCTATATCAAATGGGCGCCGCTGTTCGTTTCGCTCGTCATGGTGCTGTTCTTCGTCGGCAGCGCAAACGCGAGCCCCGTGTTCAACATCATTTACACTACCTTCCTTTTCGTCATGCTCGATGTCACCTACACGGCGTTTGATATCCCGATGGGTGCTCTCGCCTTTTCGATAACCCCGAGCGGAATCGAGCGAACGAAGCTCTTCGGAGTCAGCTCAATAACCCGCTCCGTCGTCGGCGCTCTGCCGCAGGTTTTCGTCGCGGGCGCGGCTCTGCTCCCCTATTTCAAGGATCACACCCCGCAGGCGTATCTTACCTCCGCGATAATCTCCGCCGTGTTCATAGTCGTGCTCACGCGCCTTACATATCACAACACACGCGAGCGCGCTCAGCACCAGTCCGACACGCCGAGCGTCAAGGAGTGTTTCGCGCTCCTGTTCAAGAACCGTCCTCTGCTCATGCTCTTCTTTGCGAATATTTTCTTCCTTATCTGCAAGATACCCGAGCAGATTTCGTTCTACTTTGTCGCCGACCTTCTTTTCAACAGAAAATACAATGTCTTTATCGACGTTATCAAATTCCCGGGCTTCCTGCTCGCGGGTATTCTCGTGCCCAAGATAGTCGAAAAGCTCGGCAAACGCGCGGACTCGCGCAGATTCTTCCAGATTTGCTGCGTCAGCGCAATAGTGCTTCACCTGCTCTTCGCGCTGACCACCTACGGCGGTCTTATCAACAAGCCCGCAGGCGAATCCGCTTCGATATTCACGGCTATTCTTGTTATTCTTTTCACGGGTCTTACCACCATCCCGCTTGAGTTCAAGAACCTCATGCAGAAAGAGATGGAGGCCGAGACAGTCGACTATATCGAATGGAAAACAGGACGCCGCGTTGAGGGCATCATGCTCTCGATAATGAGCTTCACTGGAAAGATTGAGAACACCTTCGCTTCGTCCATCGGCATCGCCATTCTCGGCGTTGTGGGCTATGTCAGCCACACAGAGGGCTCACTGATTCAGAACCACAACACCAATCTCGCACTGTTCGCAATGACGACGATAGTCCCCGCAATAGGCTATCTGCTCATGCTCATACCTATACACTTCTATAACATCACCGGCGAGGGACACAGAAAGATGATGTCCGACATAGCCGAACGCCGCGCATCGATAGCAGCTGAGACTGCCGCCGAGATGCAGAGCGCAGGAGAGACAAAATGAACCCACGCTTCGTTTTCATAGCCGATACCCACCACTTCTCGCGCACCCTGTCCGACGGCGGCGAGGCATATGCCTACCGCAGCGGCTCGGATCAGAAGTGCCTCGAAGAGACGGGCGAGATAATCGACGCGGCTTTTGAGAAGATACTTGAAGACCCGCCCGCCGCAGTGATGATAGCCGGAGATTTGTCCGACGACGGCGAGCGCATATGCCACGAGGAGTTCCGCGAAAAGCTGCGCGAGCTTCAAAAGCATGTTCCCGTATATGTCATAACCGCGACGCACGACTGGTGCTGCGACGAGAATCCGCGCAGATTCACGGGGGGCGAAGTCACAAACGACGTTGAGACGGTTCCGCACGAGGAGCTGAGCGAATTCTATCGCGAATTCGGGCTCGACCGCGCGATAAGCTCATACAAGACGCATCTCGGCATATACTCATATGTCGCGCAGATTGCCGACGGAGTGCGCCTGCTCGCGCTCAACGATGACCAGAACGGCAAGGGACGCGCGGGCTACACTCCCGACCATATGGCATGGGTCGAGGAGCAGATACGCAAGGCAAAAGAAGACGGTCAGCTGATGATCGGCATGGAGCATCACCTGCTCATCGCGCACATCCACCCGTTTATCACGAGCGGACACTGCGTCGGCGACCGCGAAGAGGTTGCCGCGAAATTGGCGGACGCAGGTCTTCGCTATATGTTCGTCGGTCACTCGCATATTCAGAGAATAGACACATTTGTATCACCCTCTGGAACTCCGATAACAGAAGTGAATATAGGCTCGCTGTGCGGCTATCCCGCGCCGATAGTCAATGTTACTGTAACGGACGACAACCGCCTGCACATAGTCACGGAGCATCTTGAGAGCTTCGAGGGCGCAGACGACGCGCAGGAATTCTTGAAAGCGCACGCGGTGCAGATGATAGACCTGCCGCTCAAGGGCATACTCGTTAGCCGAGAAGAGTTCGGCAAAAGGCTCGACGCGCTCGGCGCAAACGGCAAGAAGCTATCGGCGCTGCGCCCGATAGCAAAGCCGATTGCAAAGCTGCTGCTCGAATCCGATGTGATGAGCTTCTACAAAAAAGTGAACCGCCTGACCTTCGGCAAAGTTCTCCGCAAAGAGGATGCCGAGGAACTCGCGGACATGAAGGTTATCGACATTGTTCACAATGTCCTGCTCTCGTTCCTCGACGGCGGCATGAACAGAGTCGACAAGGACAGCGCATACTACCGCCTCGTCACCGGGACGATATCGATCCCCTCGCGGATAATGAAAAACAACTCGCTGTTCAGAAAGCTCAATGAGTGCGCCGACGCGATACTCACGGGCAGCGACCCCGACCCCGAGGACGCAATAATATAAAAAAGCACAGGGCTTCCGTTAATTTTGGAAGCCCTGTTTGATTTTCTGCTGTCAATGGAAATCCCACGAATCGATATCGGCATAGACATCGTTAGCATGATTCGCGTTGCCGTATTTCAGCGTGCGCGTGTATATTGCAAGCCCCGAACGGTAGCAAAGCGGGACGAACGGCATATCGGCATTGAACGCATCTATAAATGTGTTCACATCGGACGAACCCGCGAGAAACGCCGAATACGCAGTGCCCGCGGCGCCCGAAGTGTTGATGCCGTAAGCCACGCTGCCGCCGCTCTTGAGAAGCGGCGAAAGGCTCATATTCTCGGTGAGCTTGACCTCGCCTATATACATATCATATTTGCCGGATGCGACCGCCGAGCGGTAATCTTTTTCGCTCAGCGCGCTGACGGTGACGGAGATTTTGAGCTTTTCGAGCATCTCTTTTATGCTCTGCGCCGCCGCCGATTTGAAGCCGTTATCTTTGTTGACGACTATCTTGAGAGTGAGCTGCTTTTTGTTTGCGTCTGCACGCACAGCGTCATTTTTTGAAGTATATCCCGCCTCATCGAGCAGCTTTCCTGCCGCTTCGAGGTCGGTTTTGACTGTATAATCTTTGCCGGAGATAACATTCCAGTCGGGGTTGAACGGAGTATACGCCGCTTTGGCGTGGCCCTGGAACGACTCGTCGGCGAGCTTCGCCCTGTCAATGGCAAGAGCCACCGCCTGACGCACCTTCTCGGATGAGAGCGCGGAGCTGCTCTTGTTGAAAGCGAGATAGACTAAATTATTCATCAGGATATCCGCGACCGATGCGGAATAGCGGGTATAAGAGCCGCCGCGCAAATCGTCAAAAGCGAAGCTTATATTGCCGATGGCGAGGGTATATTTGAGCATGCTCAAATCTTTGACATCATAGAGAGTAATGCTCGTTTTCTTCGGCGAGAAGTTGCCGCGCACGCTGCTCGCCTTGAGATAGCCAACACCGTTTTCCGAAGAATATGTGTATCTGCCTCTGCCCGCCGCGCCGTCCTCGGTCGAGCCGCCCTTTGTGACGGCGAAGGTCAGGCAGTTGACGGCATAGGGATCGTCATCGGCGAGAGAAAACACGACGCTGTTCCCGCTGACTTTTGCACTGGTGAAATTCGCAAGCTGAGTTTTATATGCGGGCGATTTCTTCGCGCTCTCAAACGACGCGACAACATCGGAAACCGAGACGCCCGAGCCGTCCGAGAACTTTGCGGACGCAAGAGATACCGTCAGGGTTCGACTGCTGCGGCTGTAATTCGACGCGAGAAGCGGCTGAGGATTATAATTTTTGTCGAGGGCAAACAATCCGTCATAGATAAGCGGCATCAGCTGCTGATTGAGCATACTTGTTGCCGTAAAGGGGTTGAGCTTGTCGCCTTTTGAATAGGGCAGCTTGAGAGTCTGCACCGCTTCGACCGCCTCGGGCGGCATGGTGGTTGTCTCGTCCCCTCCGTCCTTTTTGTTTGAACAACCGCTGAATGCGAAAGAAAGCGCGACCGTCAGCACAAGTATCGCCGCCGCGGCGCGAATAATTTTTTTCTTCATACTTATCTCCTCTCGGGAAAGTGTAAAGTCATATAGCTTATGCTATTTTATCAAATCTTTGATTATCTCGCCCGCCATTATCATACCTGCAACAGGCGGAACAAACGATATGCTCCCCGGCAGCGCCCTGCGCGAGGTCACTTCGGCGGTCTCGTTCGGCTTTATCGGCTGCTCGGGCGACCAGACGACTTTCAGGTGACTTATGCCTCTGACCTTCAGCTCGCGGCGCATCACGCGGCACAGCGGGCAGACCGAAGTTTTTGTGATATCGGAGACCCGAAAAAGTGTCGGGTCGAGCTTATTTCCCGTGCCCATGCACGATATCAGCGGTATCCCCCGCCTCTGCGATTCGACGGCTAACGACAGCTTTGCCTGAACGGTATCAACCGCGTCAGCCATATAGTCATAGCGGCTCGCGAAGAAATCCGCAGAATTTTCTTCGAGATAGAACCCGTCGATAATATTCACCTTGCAGTCGGGATTTATATCTTTTATTCTCGCCGCCGCGACCTGAGTTTTTTTCATGCCGACTGTTGAATAGAGGGCGTATAGCTGGCGGTTGATGTTGGTAATCGCAACCTCGTCATTGTCGATAACGGTCAGCTCGCCGACTCCTGCGCGGGCGAGTGCCTCCGCAGTATAAGAGCCGACGCCGCCGAGCCCGAATACCGCGACATGGCAGCGGCTCAGCTTATCAACCGACTCCCCGCCTATGAGCATTTCACTTCTTGAAAAGCGCGAAAGATCCAAAATATCTGCCTCCGGTAGTTTCTTATGGGATTATTGTACACCATGGGCGAAGATTTTGCAATTTTTTATTGATAAAAGCGCGGTTGCGGTTGTTTTTTTGTCCGCTAAAGGTTATAATTAAATGAATATCAATCAAAATAAAGGATGTCATTTGAAATGAAATTAGGAATAGGAGGACCGCTACCTGATTTTATATCTCAATAATCCTCAATAAATACGAATATTACTTGATTTGAAGCGGATTTTGGAACAAACCAACCATATATAACTTCATGTTTTCCTATGCTACTC
>JBNMIN010000097.1:0-8278 GCA_050873305.1 Oscillospiraceae bacterium | reverse complement strand
CAAAAGCAAAAGTCCCGGTTCCGAAAGGAGCCGGGATAAATTTTTAGCCGTCAGAAATCTAAGTGTCTAAAGCAGTCCGTGCACGGCAGTAATATTCGTCGAGGCTTTTTGCGTATATTGAAGCCGCGCGATGTGCTTGGATGGATTGATAAATTGGGATTTGTCTATCACTTGAACCATAGCAAAGTAAAAGTGTGTGACTCAGCTAATTTTTATAATCAGACCTTCAATAGCCGCACCGCAGTGGTAGAAGCCAACTGAGTTAGGCGAGGGAACGGCTTGCGAAGCAAGACGCACGAGCCCGTATTGTTTGAGCGAAGCGAGTTTACGGGCGAATGTGCCGAGCTGCTAACTGAGAGGCGCAAGCTAAGTACTGCGGTGCGGCGTTGTGGGGTCTCGGGGCGAAGCCCTGAGTTTGCTTTTCTTTTGCAGGCGTTTTCTTTTTCAAATAAAAAGAAAATGCCGAAACGCGGGAAGTTTATATCACTTAATTGTGGTGCGCAGCGAAGGTAGAGTACAAATTCTACAAATTCTTATTGTGCCGCTTGCGCGGCAGCGGTGCGTCGAGTCGCCGCACCCTACAAGTGTATGTCAATAAATTTGTGCAAATTTCACGGGCAGACAACATCTGCCAATATCGTGCACTTTTTCACTATTCACTTTTACTTATTACTTTGAGCGTTAGCGAATTAACCCCTCAGTCTCGGCTTACGCCGAGCCAGCTCCCCTGCAGGGGAGCCTAAATAGATTCTGCGACAAATCCCGATTTGTCAAAGTGAGATAAATTGCGCATTTCTACGCACATTATAATAACACAAAAACCGACCTATGAATCATAGGTCGGTTCAACTGTTTTATGAGCATCCTGCCAATCGGCGGGCTTTGCTATTAAAGTACTTTCGAAAGGAAATCCTTGGCGCGGGGGCTCTGTGGATCGGCGAAGAACTTTTCGGGCGTGTTCTCCTCAACTATCTTGCCCTCGTCCATGAACACGAGCTTCGTGCCGACCTCGCGGGCGAAGCCCATCTCGTGGGTGACGACAACCATAGTCATGCCCTCGCGTGCGAGCTGCTTCATCAGATCGAGAACCTCGCCGACCATCTCGGGGTCGAGCGCGCTCGTCGGCTCGTCGAAGAGAATCACTTCGGGGTTCATCGCGAGCGAGCGGACTATTGCGACTCGCTGCTTCTGACCGCCGGAGAGGGTCGAGGGATAGACATCGGCTTTGTCCTCGAGTCCTATGCGTTGGAGCAGCTTGTGCGCGTTCTCCTCCGCCTCTTTCTTTATCTCCTTGACGGGGCGCACGGGCAACTTATCCTTGTGGAACATATTGTGCATCACTGCCTTGCGTCTGTCCTTCTTGGCGCAGAGCACGGGCGAGAGCATTATGTTCTCGATAACGGTCTTATTGTTGAAAAGATTGAAATGCTGGAACACCATTCCCATCTTTCTGCGGTGGATATTGATATCGACCTTGGGGTCGGCGATATCCACGCCCTCGAATATAATCTTGCCGGAAGTCGGATCCTCCATGCAGTTGAGGCAGCGCAGGAATGTGCTCTTTCCGGAGCCGGACGGGCCGATGACAACAACGATGTCGCCCTTGTTGATAGTCATGTTGATGCCCTTGAGGACTTCATTGTCCCCGAAGTTCTTTTTCAGGTCAATTACGTCTATCACTCTTCTTCAGGCTCCTTTCCATGATTTTTACAAGCAGGGTTATCAGGCAGACTATGACGATATAGATAAGCGCCATGGCGATATAGGGCACCATGAACTCATAGCTGTTCGAGCCGATGTAGCTGAACGCGACATAGAGGTCGAGCGCGCCGACGAACGAGACGACCGAAGTTTCCTTGATAAGGGCGATGAACTCGTTGCCGAGGGTCGGGAGAATGTTCTTTATCGCCTGCGGGATAACTATGCGCATCATCGTGGTCGAGAAGCTCAATCCCACGCTTCTGCCACCCTCCATCTGGCCGTCGTCAACGCTCTGGATACCGCTTCGCATTATCTCCGATATGTACGCGCCGCTGTTGAGGCCGAAAACCGCTATTGCCACGCTGACCGACGGGAGATTGACGCCCATTATCGGCAGCACGACATAGTAGAATATAAGCAGCTGCACGACCATGGGGGTGCCCCTGAAGAGCGCGACATAGAATGTGCAGATGGCGTTGAGTATTCTCGGGAGGACTTTGTATTTCGGTATAACGCGCACGGTCGCTATCAGCGTACCGATAACTATACCGATTATAAGACCGAGAACGGCTATCTTGAGCGTATTCTGCAAACCCTGCAGGACTTTTACATAGCCGTTGTAGTCTATGAGTATCTCGATAAACTTATCGATTTTCTTCGGTAAGCTTGCTATAAAATCGTTCATAGTTCTTTTCCTTTGTCCAAATACTTGCGCGGCAAAAAGCGCCGCAGACTAAAATGAAGGCCGTTTCGACCGAAACAGCCTTCTTTCGTTATTTACATTTAAGTTCAGGCGACCTCATTGATAGCCTTTGCGATGCTCGCAGCGGGAGCAGAGTCGATGATGACATAGTCAACGCCGCCGTTGACGAGATCCTGGACTGCGAGAGAACCGCTCTTATAAGCGACAGCCTTTGCCTTGAGTCCCGGGAATCCGAGATCCTCGCTGCCCTCGATGAAGGAGTTGCCGGTAGTGCCCTGCTGGCAGCCGATCTTCTTGTCCTCAGTGAGGTTGTTGAGGATAGCCTTGACATCGTCAGCGCTCTTGCAAGCGTCGAAAGTGGTGTCGGTGCCCTTGACTATAAGTCTCTGGGATGCCTCATAGTAAGCGTCGGAGAAGTTGACATACTCCTTACGGTCTTCGCTGATGGTAAGACCTGCCATTGCGATATCGCACTTGTGCTGACCGACGGAAAGGCAGACAGCGTCGAAGTCCATGTTCTGGATAACAAGCTCTTTGCCGAGCTTCTTTGCAACATAAGCGGCGATCTCCATATCGATGCCGTAGTAGTCATCGCCCTTCATATACTCAAAGGGCTCGAAAGCGGCGTTGGTCGCAACGACGAGCTGATCCTTGCTCTCATCGAGAGCCGCAGACTTGACAGCTTCGGGAGTGCCGCCGCCGAAGTACTTGTCACAGATAGCGGTGAATGTTCCGTCGCTCTTCATCTCTTTGATTATGTCGTTGACCTGGGTGAGCAGCTCAGGCTGGTTCTTGTCAACGCCGAAAGCATACTGCTCGCTGGTCAGATCGTAGTCAATGACCTTGACTGCGGGGGTCTTTGTTGTATTGCCGTCGTCCTTCTTGCCGCCGCAGGCTGCGAACGCAGTGCAGATGCAGACAAGCGCAAGCACGAGAGCGATTATCTTCGTAAACTTTTTCATGATGTTTTCCTCCTGTTTGATTTGATGACTGTATTATAGCACCATATTTTCAAAATGCAAGGCTTTATTGAATATTTTTTCATGTTTTTGGCGTTTTTCTGCATTTTGACGGTAAATATGCATCTTATTCATGCATAGTTGAATATTTTAGCCAACACTTCCGATGGAATGAAGCCGCGGCAGAAGTCGAGAAAATCCTGCGGAGGCGGAGCGGACAGGCGAATCTCTTCGCCCGAAGCCGGATGAACGAAGCCGCACTCGGCGCAGTGGAGCAGATGATGCCCTATCTCATTTTCCGGCGCGCCGTACATAGTGTCACCCGCGAGGGGTGCGCCCATGGACGCGAAATGCACCCTTATCTGATGCGTTCTGCCGGTCTCAAGGGTGAGGCTCAGCAGGCTGTATTCGTCGCTCGCATACAGGCTCTCCCAATGCGTCACCGCGCTCTCGCTCCCCGGCATATCGCCGCACGCGCGCAGAGTTTTCATCGGGTCTGGGCGGTAGATAGGCTTGTTTATTGTGCCGCTCCCCTCGAAGCGTCCGCGGACAACGGCTATATATTTTTTATTTATATTGCCCGAGAGACGCGCCGCCGCATAGCGGTTCAGGGCGCAGACAACAACGCCCGATGTGCCCTTGTCGAGCCTGCCGACGCAGCGGAACACTGCGCTCTTCCCCTCGCTTTGCAGATGCCCGGCGACTGCGTTTGCAAGCGTGTCGCCCTGATGGTTATGGGTCGGGTGCATCGCAAGAAAGGGAGATTTGTTGACGGCGAGCAGATCGGCATCCTCATATATTACATCTATATTTATATCCATCGGCTCGACCGTTTCGGTCTCGACGGGCAGAGTAACTGCGACGATATCGCCCGCGTGCAGGCGGTCTATTGTCCGCAGCGTCTCGCCGCCGCGGGTTATGCCGCCGTCGATGCGCTTGAGCGAGCTTAACGCGCGCGCCGAAAGTCCCGCGCAGCCGCGCAGGAAATAAAACGCCTTTTTGCCCTCGTACTCCTCGGGCACGGTGAATTCAAGTTTTCTGTTCAAGCGCGACCTCCCGGAAATTATTTCGGCTTTCTGCCTGCCGCAAAAGGGTCTGCCCGTTTAGACGCAAAAAGCGCTTAAAAGAGCGAAAATCAACTAAAATAAAGGTCATAATCTGCGCTGTCGGACGTGAATTATGACCTTTATATTTTCTTTGCTCTGCGCTGAATTCGACAGCCCCGGAGCTTTTTATTTTTCCGCGCTCTCCCGCGCTATGCGCTCCTTCCAGCAGCGGTGGCACATCGCCTCATAGCGGTCGTTGCCGCCGAGGAGCACCTGCGAGCCGCTGGTCACAACCTGTCCGTCCTCGCCTATTCTCGCGTTGACGGTTGCCTTTCTGCCGCAGCGGCAGATGGTCTTTATCTCGGTTATGGAATCTGCGACCTCGAACAGCCTGCGGCTTCCCGGGAAAACATTCGTCAGGAAATCGGTACGCAGTCCGAAGCAGAGCACCGGAATATCACATTCGTCAACTATTCTGCGAAGCTGATCTATCTGGTCTTCTGTAAAAAACTGGCTCTCATCCGAAATAACGACATCCGCATCGCGGCATTTCTCGCCGAACATTTCATATATATCGTCCTGCGGGGATATCACCTGCGCCTTTGCGCTGAGTCCTATACGGGAATACACCGTGTCGGAGCCGTCGCGCGTGTCGATGCTCGGTTTTATCAGCCAGACCTTGCGATCCTTCTCTTCGTAGTTGAACTTGGTCATGAGCGCCTGAGCCGATTTTGACGAGCCCATTGCGCCGTATTTGAAGTAGAGCTTCGCCATCAGTCGACCTTGACGGTCCAGCCGAACTCGTCGGGCAGTCTGCCCCACTGGATACCGGTGAGGGTATCATAGAGCTTCTGCGAGATCGGGCCTATCTTGCCGTCGTTGATTACCATGTGCTTGTCGCCGTACTTGAGCTCGCCGATGGGCGAAATAACAGCCGCCGTGCCCGAGCCGAACGCCTCGTCGAACTTGCCCTCGTCATATGCCTTGACGAGCTCGCCGATTTCAATATCTCTCTCGGTGACTTTATAGCCCATGTGGCGGAGAAGCTCGATGCAGGACTTTCTTGTGATACCGCCGAGGATGCAGCCTCTGTCAAGGCTCGGGGTGATGACCTCGCCGTCAACGACAAAGAACACGTTCATTGCGCCGACCTCGTCGATATACTTTCTGTGAACGCCGTCAAGCCAGAGAACCTGAGCATAGCCCTGCTCCTCGGCGACTTCCTGCGCCTTCATGGATATAGCATAGTTTGCCGCAGCCTTTGTAAAGCCGGTGCCGCCGGTAACGGCGCGGACATAGTGCTCCTCGACGTAAATTTTAACGGGAGCAAGTCCGTTGTCGTAATATGCGCCGACGGGTGAAAGAATTATAACGAAAAGCAGATGCTTCGCCGGATGAACGCCGACCATGGGATCAACAGCGAAGATATACGGACGGATATAGAGCGAAGTGCCCTCGCTGTGCGGTACCCAGTCCTTATCGACCTCAACAAGGGTCTTGATAGCCTCAACGCCGAATGCCTCATCGATCTTCGGGATGCAGAGGCGCTCGTTGGAGACATTGAGTCTCGCCATATTCTGATCGGGGCGGAAAAGACCGATGCTGCCGTCGGCTCTTCTGTATGCCTTGAGTCCCTCGAAGTCAGCCTGACCGTAGTGCAGGCACATCGCCGCGGGGTCAAGAGCTATAGGAGCATAGGGCACGATTCTCGGGTTGTGCCAGCCTTCGCCCTCGTCATAGTTCATAATAAACATATGGTCGGTAAATATCTTGCCGAAGCCGAGCTTTGTCTCGTCTGTGGGCTTTGCTTTAGGAGCGGTAGTACGCTCGATAGTTATCTTCTGCATAATAGCATCTCCTTTATCTTGAATACAGGTGTTGCACTTTAGAAGTACAATACCATTATTATATCACCGTCAAGTGCAATTTCAAGAGTTAAAGCGTTTAAATATTCGGGCAAAAACCGCTCTGTTTTCGTCAGAATACTATACGAAGTTGACAATCGCCGCATGTTTTGGTATCATATACTTGACTAATTTTATCATCAACACAACTGTGTTATCCCATATTTCGTAAAGGAAGGTCTTCAATGCCTAACACCGATAATTTATGCATGAGCTGCATGAAACCCATCGGCGACGCGAAGCAGTGCCCCTACTGCGGATATCATGCCGACTCGCCCCAGCTCTCCCCCTATCTCCCGATAAGAAGCGTCGTTGCAAACCGCTATCTCGTCGGCAAGGTGCTGGAGTTCAACGGCGACGGAGTCACCTATGCCGGATGGGACATGACCGAGCGCATAGCCGTCAAGGTCAGGGAATTTCTGCCCGACGCCATTTGCTCGCGTGAAAACGGCGAGACTCAGGTTCGGGTCATGCAGGGCTGCGAGCGCGCTTACACCGACTGCTACCAGAGCTTTCTTGAGCTGTGGCGCAAGCTCATGCGCCTTATGGGACTTTCTGCGCTCATAAGCGTGACGGATGTCGTTGAGGACAACGGCACCGCATACGCCATATATGAATACACGGACGCCGTTCCGCTGAGAAAATATCTGCTCTCGACGAGCACGGGATATATTCCGTGGGAGCGTGCGAGGCAGATGTTCATGCCCGCCCTTTCGGCGCTCGGCACTCTGCACTCGGCGGGAATAATCCACCGCGGACTTTCGCCGCAGACAATTCTTGTAACACCCGACGGCAAGCTCAAGATATCGGGCTTCAGCATCTGGCAGGCACGCACGGCGCGCGGCGATCTGAACCCCGAGCTCTTCCCAGGCTACGCCGCAATAGAGCAGTACGGCTTCGAGGGTCAGCAGGGCGCATGGACGGATATATATGCCTTTGCGGCGGTGCTCTACCGCGCGCTTATCGGCACCGATCCGATAGTCGCCACGACCCGCGTAACAAACGACCGTCTGATGATACCGAGCAAATTCGCCGAGCAGCTCCCGGCATATGTTATAAACGCGCTGATAAACGCGCTTCAGATCCTGCCCGAGGACAGAACCCGTTCGGTTGAACAGTTCAGAGCGGAGCTCTCAGCCTCCCCGACCGCGGCATATGCGGGCGAGATTCAGGCAATGAGCGGCGACCGCTCGGTTGAACCCGCGCAGAATGAGGCTGCTCCGGCAGCGCCGAAAAAGAAGAAGAGCGAAGCCCAGCCGTTTCTTATCGCAGTCGGCATAACGCTCGGAATCGGAATCATAATTTTCGCCATTCTCATGGCGACGGTGTTCAGAGGCAGCTTCTCGAAGAAGGACGACACCGACCAGTCGAGCCTCAACGCATCGGTCACGGAGAGCACGAGCACCGAGACGATAGTTGTTCCCGACTTCAAGAACCTCAGCTACGAGGCGATATCCAAGAATCCCGTCTGGGACGGCAAGTTCACCTTCAAGACGAAGTACGAATACAGCGACACTGTCAAGGAGGGCTATGTCATTTCGCAGAGCCTGCCCGAGCAGACCACTGTCGCGATAGGCAGCGAGATAGAGCTCGTAATCAGCAGCGGCAAGGAGAGCGTTGATGTCCCCGACGTGTTCGGCAAGAGCTACGCCGAAGCAAAGCAGATGCTGACGGACAGCGGCTTTGTCTGCACTGTCGCGGGCAACTACACCGAGGGCGTTGTCGTTTCGATGTCCGTTGAGCCCGGCTCAAAAGCCCCGAAGGGCACGCGCATCGAGCTTACATTCTCGACCTCGAACGAGAACGACGTGACGAACTCGAATCAGAGCTCCGGCGGCTCGATACTCGACCGCCTGCTCGGCCAGTAAAATATCGCTTAGAAAAAACAGCCGCAGCAGTTTTGCTGCGGCTGTTTTTGTATTTCATGGCGAAAGATAAGTGAGAGGCAAATTGGGATTTGCCTAT
>JBNMIN010000096.1:0-8351 GCA_050873305.1 Oscillospiraceae bacterium | reverse complement strand
CTTATACAATGGCAAACGTGCCTTACGGCGCACTCCATTCGTGCATAACCAATGACCCATCGAAGCGCACGAATCTCTCCACCTTCAGATCGATAGGCGCAGGTCTTGCGCAGGTGCTTGCCATGCTCCTGCCTCTTATAGTCTATGATAAGGATAACAACCTCATCGGCTCGAGAATGGTTTATGTCGCGCTCGTCTGTTCGGCTATAGGCTTCATCGGCTTCATGCTCGTGCGCCTGCTCGTGACCGAGCGTGTCGTTGTCGAAGCACACGACAAGACGGAGAAGATGAGCTATCTCAAGGCAGTCAAAGGCTTCTTCACAAACCGTCCGCTGCTCGCAATAACCGCTGTTTCGTTCGTCCAGGTCATCTGCTTCATGTCAATGACCTCGGTCAACAGTATTATATTCCAGTCCTATTTCCACAACACCCAGATATTGGCGGCTGTCAATATTGTCTCCTATTTGCCCCTTGTTGTTCTTATGCCTTTTATTGGCAGGATAACAAGAAAAATCGGCAAGAAGAAGCTGGTCGTTATATCTTCGTCGATAAGCGTTGTCGCTGGTATAGTTTCGTGCCTGCTTCCCATGGCGCCCGAGGCGAAGAGCTCGCTGTTCCTCTATATAGGTGCGCTGATGCTTCTCTATACGAGCAATGCTGTGTTTACAATTATCCTCTGGGCTATGGTCGTTGACTGCATCGACTATCAGTATGAAAAGACCGGAAGCCGCGATGAGGGTTCGCTCTATGCACTGTTCTCGTTCTTCCGCAAGCTCGCCCAGGGTCTCGGCTCGGCATTCTCCGCAGTTATGCTCGCAGCCTGCGGATATGTTGAAACTCTCGGCGCCGATCAGACTGCACAGACGGCTTTGAACATCAAGAATATGTATCTCATAGTCATGACCGTCGGCGTTGCGCTGACAGTTATTATCACGCAGTTTGTCTATAATATAGATAAAGACAGAGGTTCGGCGGATCCCATAGACATTGAACCCGACCCTGCGCCGGAAAATTTTGAATAAATAGAGCCTTCGCTATTGATTTTCAATTCCGCTTTTGATATCATTTATAATTATGAGTCATAAGCAAAGGAGACATATAAATGGAAAGGCTTGAAATTTCAAAGCTGTTCAGCTCATACGAAGAGCTCGGCGGCAAGGAGATAACGGTCTGCGGATGGATCAAGACCCTCCGTGACTCAAAGGCGATAGGCTTTATGGAGATAAATGACGGCAGCTGCTTCAAGAGCCTGCAGGTCGTTTTCGAGAGCGCAAAGGTCGAAAACTATAAGGATATAGTCAAGCTGAATGTCGGCGCGGCTGTCAGAGTTACAGGTACTTTTATCCTGACTCCCCAGGCGAACCAGCCGTTCGAACTCAACGCTTCTTCGGTTGAGGTCGAGGGTCAGTCGACTCCCGACTATCCGCTTCAGAAAAAGCGCCACACGCTCGAATATATGAGAACGATAGCGCATCTGCGCCCGAGAGCGAATATTTATTCTGCGGCTTTCCGCGTTCGCTCGACCGCCGCTTATGCTATCCACAAGTTCTTCAATGAGCGCGGATTTATCTATGCCCATACTCCGCTCATTTCGTGCAGCGACTGTGAGGGCGCAGGTGAGATGTTCAAGGTAACGACTCTCGATATCGCAAACCCGCCGAAGAACGAAGACGGCACAGTCGATTTCAAGCAGGATTTCTTCGAGAAGCCCGCTTATCTGACTGTCTCCGGTCAGCTTGAGGGCGAGGCGATGGCTCTCGCTTTTGGTAAGATATATACTTTCGGTCCTACTTTCAGAGCCGAGAAGTCCTATACTCAGCGCCACGCCGCGGAGTTCTGGATGATTGAGCCCGAGATTGCTTTTGCCGATCTCGAGGACGATATGGAGCTCGCAGAGGCGATGATAAAGTATGTCATCTCATATGTTATGGAGAGCTGCAAGTCTGAGCTTGAGTTCCTCAACAAGTTCGTTGATAAGGGTCTGCTTGAGAGACTTCATTCCGTTGTCAGCTCCGACTTCGCTCGCGTTACTTATACCGACGCCGTCAAAGAACTCGAGAAGTACAACGACGAGTTCGACTACAAAGTCTATTGGGGCTGCGATCTTCAGACAGAGCATGAGCGCTGCCTGACTGAGCGTATCTTCAAGCGCCCTGTTTTCGTTACCGATTATCCCAAGGAAATCAAGGCTTTCTATATGCGTCTGAACGATGACGGAAAGACCGTTGCGGCAGTCGACCTGCTTGTTATGGGCATCGGCGAGATAATCGGCGGCAGCCAGCGTGAAGAGAGACTTGATGTGCTCACCGAGCGTATCGAAGAACTCGGACTCGACCCCAAGGATTATTGGTGGTATCTCGACCTTCGCCGCTACGGCGGAGTCAAGCACAGCGGCTTCGGTCTCGGCTTCGAGAGACTGGTCATGTACCTCACGGGTATCTCGAACATCCGCGATGTGCTCCCGTTCCCGAGAACTACCGGTTCTGCGGATTTCTAAAAAAATACAGAAGCACCTGTATCGTAATTGGTACAGGTGCTTTTTGCAGGAAAAATCTCCCTTGCCGAAGCAGGGGAGATATATTTTCGTTTTTATTCTATTGTCTCTATCTTTATCAGATTTGTGTTGCCGGATTTCCCGTTTATCGCGCCGCCCGTCATTATGATATTGTCGCCGGGCTTGAGGTTGAGCGCGTCTTTTGCAACTTTCTGCGCGTGATAGAACAGAACATCGGTCGAGTCGAACTTCTCGCTGAGTACGGGCATAACGCCCCAGGAGAGCGCGAGCTTATACCAAACGGCTCTGTTCGTCGCCATTCCGATTATATCTGTAGGTGCTCTGAAACGCGACACCATGCGTACCGTCATGCCGGAGATAGACGCAACAACTATCGCTTTTGCGTTTATGTCGATAGCCATTCCGCAGGTCGCGTGCGATATTGCGTCGACGCGGTTCTTTATCTTGAAATCATTGTTGCGGAAACGCTTTGCGTAGTGGATGTGCTTCTCTGTCTCTTCGACTATCTCTGCCATCGTGCGGACTGTCTCAACGGGATATTTGCCCGCGGCGGATTCGCCGGAGAGCATGACCGCGCTCGTGCCGTCGTAGACAGCATTCGCAACGTCGGAAATTTCTGCTCTTGTCGGGCGGGGATTGGTTATCATCGATTCGAGCATCTCGGTCGCCGTGATAACACGCTTGCCGAGCAGACGGCACTTTGTGATTATATATTTCTGAAGCGCGGGAAGCTCAGTGAAGGGGACTTCGACGCCGAGATCGCCGCGGCCTATCATTATTCCGTCGCACTCTTCGCATATCTCTTCGATGTTGTCTATTCCCGTGCGGTTCTCGATTTTTGCAATTATGTCTATACCGTCGCCGCCGTTCGCGTGGAGAAATTCCTTGAGGTCTATGAGATCCTGCCTGCAGGAGACAAACGATGCCGCGATGTAGTCGACATTGTTCTGAATACCGAACAGCAGATCGTCCTTATCCTGCTCGCTGAGATAAACCTGATTGAGCACCTTGTTCGGGAAACTCATGCTCTTTCTGTTTGAAAGCTCGCCGCCGGCTATGACCTTGCACTTTACATCGGTATCGGTCTTTCCGATTACCTCGAAAATCACAAGTCCGTTGTTGACGAGTATGCGGTCGCCGATTGAAATATCGTCGACAAGTCCCGCATAGGTCACGCTGACGCGGCTCTGATTGCCGACTATGTCTTCTGTGGTGAACGAGAACTCGTCGCCGTCGTTGAGCATTATCTTGCCGTTTTCAAAGGTCTTGATTCTGTATTCCGGACCCTTTGTGTCGAGCATTATCGCTATCGGGAGATTGAGCTCCTCGCGGACTTTTTTTACCATATTGAGCTTTTCAAGCTGCTCCGGATGGGTGCCGTGGGAGAAGTTGAGCCTCGCAACATTGAGACCCGCTTTGCACATCTCGGTGAATACTTTCGGGTCGCTGCTGGCGGGCCCTATCGTGCATACTATCTTCGTCTTTCTCATGGATATCCCTTCATTCCATTTTATATTAATCAAATCCATTATATTATATTTCATCTCCGGGTTCAATACAGTAGAGTAAAAAACAGGTAAAATTTGCTGATTTACATATTATATTGATTCCACACAAACTCCGGTTTATTCGATAAGCGTGGAGTACGCAAATAAAAAGTTCAGGATTTTTGAAAAAAGACTTGATTTTTGCGGTGCGGTCATATATAATATATGAGCATTTGATTGCAGATACGGAGAGTTGTCCGAGCTGGTCGAAGGAGCACGATTGGAAATCGTGTAAACGTCAAAAGCGTTTCGAGGGTTCGAATCCCTTGCTCTCCGCCATAAAAAAGCACTTGCGATGGCAAGTGCTTTTTTTAACGAAATTTGCCATTTGGGCAAGTGAAATAGCTTTGTATTGTTTTGAAGAGAATATAAATGCTTCGTTTTTGATAAAGTGCCGCCGTAATCCGATAAAATTACGGTGGATTTTTCATTGTTGTCAAAAGCTTTACTAAATGATATAATAATTATATTGAAATTTGTGGAGGAGGGATACTATGTGTTTCAGATTCAAGCAAATGCAAAATGAAGATATTGCCGTATTCATAAACGAAATGTTTGAGATTTTGGCAAGCAATATGAACATCATTGCTCCAACAGGTAATTCTTATGATGCTGATTTTAAAATCTGGTCGGAATGCGTAGTACCTGTTTGGCGTGAAGGAAAGCGCCGTGTGATTCTGATTTTCTGTGAAGATACACTGTGCGGATTCTTTCAATACTTTGTAAATGATACAACTTTTAGAATGGATGAAATACAATTCAAGAAAGAGTATCAGGGCTGCGGTTTATTCGCCGAGCTGTATCATTACTTAACAACAATAATTCCGGTTCAGACAAAGTATGTTGATGCGTTCTCACGAAAGGAAAATTTGAAATCTCAGAGAATTTTAGAGCATCTCGGTTTGTCGGTTGTCGGCGAGAGCAAAAACGGCAAATCTTTATATTTTAAAGGCGAGTACAAAACTGTGTTTGAACGCTATTCCAAATAAATCTCAGTTTATTATAGAATACCTGCTAAACCCAAAACCGCTTAAAGCAAGGCTATCCCTCATTAGTGAAAAAACATATGGAGAGAATAAAATGGTAAAAAAATTTTTAGAAAAAACTGTCCGCTTTAACATACAAAGAAAATTCGCCCTTGCAGATAGTCTTTTAACATATAAAATTTATATCAACGGTCAGTGTGTAGGTGCGTTAAAAAACGGCAGGACAATTTCGGCGGAAGTTCCGAGGGCTGAGATATATTATATAGACGGCGGATCTTTTGAACAAAATGCAGTTATTTGCAACGAAAACAAAGCAGAATATAATGTTGTGTTAAGGCCTCGAGGCGGTTGGAGAACAGAAGCGCATTGCGAATTTTATATTTGCACAGATGCTCAAATGCAGCAATTGCCGTCGTTTCATTTTGACAAGCTTTTTGACGCGATTTTTAATGAAAATATTGAACGGTTGCCCCACAATGAACAGACATTGGCGCTTTGCCTCGAATTTTGGAACGACATTGTTGATGATGTTCAGGAGCTTCTTGTGTCTGAGCGAGTATATGAGATAATCGATTCACTGCGCGAAATTGGTGCCGATAAGATTGCGGATGTTATTTCTGATATTATTGAAAAGTATTTTTCGGGAGTTCAACTCCCTCTAAACGATGAGCAGCTTGAGCAGATGTATGGAAGCGTTAATAAAGCGAATAAAAACATATGGGAAAATAAGTCTGCACAGGACGAGTTTCACGATGCATTGGTCAGATATATTGTCGATAATTTTAATGACCGGAAATACATATATTGATGAATAAATCATCATTTTTTAAAATTTTTTGCGGTTTTTGCCTTTTAACTCATTGAAACCGCTTCATCGGTATGCTATACTAAACCCCGGAAATTTAGTTGGGGGGATAATTATGAAGATTAACTGGTACAAGATAGCGTCTGCCGTTCAGCTTTTGATAGGCGTTGCGGCGATAGTGGCTTTCTTCGTTATGGCTTTCGACGGCGGCGATATCAGACCGTGGGTGATAACCGTGACTCTGGCGGTCGTGCTCGTCGTTTTCGGAACAACGGGCGTAACAAAAGGCAGCCCTTACGATGACAAATAAAATCGCAAGGTGATTTTCAACTGAACAGAAGCTCCGCCGCAGATCGTGCAAATTTGCGGCGGAGTTTTAAATATATGTAGACATCGGGAAAAACAGCAGTTATAATAAAAGCGGATAAAAAACAACAGAAAAGAGGTCCTTTATGAAAGTAACTTTTATGGGTGCCGGAAGCACCGTGTTCGCAAAGAATGTCCTTGGCGATATTATGCTTACTCCCGCTTTGCGCGAGTGCGATATCGCGCTGTATGACATCGATCCCGAGAGGCTCGAAGAGTCTTATCTCATGGTCACGGCGCTCAATAGGAATATAAACGAGAACCGCGCGTCGGTCAGCAAATATCTCGGTGTTGAGGAACGCAAGGACGCGCTTCGCGGGGCTGATTTTGTTATAAACGCCATTCAGGTCGGTCTCTACGATCCGTGCACGATAATCGATTTTGAAGTGCCGAAAAAATACGGGCTTCGCCAGACTATTGCGGATTCGAACGGCATCGGCGGAATTTTCAGAGCCCTGCGCACTATTCCGGTTCTCAAAGATTTCACCGACGATATGAAAGAAGTCTGCCCGAACGCATATTTTCTCAATTACACCAACCCCATGGCTCAGCTCGCCGGCTGGCTCGGCAGATATTCCGGCGTGAAATCGGTCGGACTCTGCCATTCCGTGCAGACCTGCTCGAGAGGACTGCTCGATAAGCTTGATATCAAATACAGCGAGCCTATCCGCGAGCGCATCGCAGGAATAAATCATATGGGCTGGCTGCTTGAAATAGAGGATGCGGACGGCACAGATCTCTATCCTGAGATAAGAAAAAGAGCTATAGATGTGCTCGAAAGCGGCGTTACAGATCATAACGACCTCGTGAGATTTGAGTATATAAGACGCTTCGGCTATTACTGCACCGAGTCAAGCGAACACAACGCCGAATATAACAACTTCTTTATCAAAGCAAAGTATCCCGAGCTTATCGAGAGATACAATATCCCGCTCGATGAATATCCGAGACGCTGCGTCGAGCAGATAAAGAACTGGAAGAACGAGAAAGATAATTATATCCACGATAAAGTATCGCATGAGCGCACAAAGGAATATGCATCTTATATTATGGAAGCGATTGTTACCGACATTCCGTATAAGATAGGCGGCAATGTCATAAACAGGGGACTCATTCCCAATCTTCCGGACGATGCCTGTGTCGAGGTCGCGTGCCTTGTGAACAAATGCGGAATCCAGCCCTGCCGTCAGGAGCCGCTGCCGCTTCAGCTCGCCGCGATGAACAATCTGATGATAAATGTTCAGCTCCTCACTATCGAGGCTGCTGTGACGCAGAAGAAAGATTATATCTATCAGGCAGCTATGCTCGATCCACACACCTCGTCCGAGCTGTCAATAGATGAAATCGTTCGCCTGTGCGATGATCTCATCGAGGCTCACGGCGATTATCTGCCGAAATATTTCTGATAAATTCAGCACCTCCCGCGTGGCTTACAAAAGTCTGCGGGAGGTGTATTTTTAGTTTATGATGCATATTGCGATATTGAGATACGCCGCGAATGTCACCCATAAAAGATACGGGATAATCAGATATCCGGCAGTTTTTGATATTCTGTAAAAATACAGAAGCGTCAGAAGAATGAGTACCCAGAGAATAACAATAAGAACCGCCGCGGCGGTGCAGAGCCCGAAAGTAAAAAACAGTATCGGCCAAAGAAAATTGAGCCCGAGCTGGACGAGATAAAGTCCGAGTGCTTTTTTCTTGCTTATCTCCGGCGCATCCGAGCTGTAGACTATATACGATGCCGTGCCCATGAGAATATATAATATGCCCCAGATGATCGGAAACAGCCATCCGGGCGGGGAGAACGGCGGCTGATTCAATGCGTAAAATTTGTCCATGCTGCCCGCTGAAAACGGCGCCGCAAGACCGCCGACCGCGAGCGGAATCGCTAAGAATATCAATGGCTTTAGCCGCGATGATTTCATAATATCACCTCGGTGTTATCCTATGAATTTATATATGCGTTTATGCAAAAACGGAGCCGCTGCAATATGGCGGCTCCGTTTGTAGTTATTTTATCTTTGCTGTTATAGCGTTTATTATCTCTTCGTTGCTGTATGTCGGATTCAGCGCGGGTGAAATTTCAGTTTTGCCGAGCGTACCTCCGCATTCAACGGACAGCGCAAGCG
>JBNMIN010000095.1:0-8387 GCA_050873305.1 Oscillospiraceae bacterium | reverse complement strand
CGCGCCTTCGATTCGCGTCACCCTCGGCGAGTGCTTCGGAATGCACATCGGCACCAATGTTCAGGGCAAGATGGTCGCGGCGCTCAGACGCCTCGGCTTCGACAAGGTCTTTGACACCGACTTCGGCGCAGACCTCACAATTGTCGAAGAGGCAAACGAGTTCCTCGGCAGAGTCCAAAACGGCGGCGTGCTCCCGATGATAACCTCCTGCTCGCCCGGATGGATAAAATACTGCGAGCATTACTATCCCGATATGCTCGATCACCTCTCGACCTGCAAATCGCCCCAGCAGATGTCGGGCGCGATAATCAAGACCTGGTATGCCGAGAAGATGGGCATCGACCCGAAGGATATCGTTGTTGTCGGCATCATGCCCTGCACGGCGAAGAAGTTCGAGACCAAGCGCGACGATCAGGCGGCGTCCGGCTATCCGGATGTTGACTACTCGCTGACCACGAGAGAGCTCGGCAGAATGATCGAGAGCGCGGGCATATACTTCAAGCACCTGCCCGACGAGGAGTTTGACAATCCTCTGGGTGACTCCACCGGCGCGGCTGTTATCTTCGGCGCAACCGGCGGCGTTATGGAAGCGGCGCTGAGAACCGCCGTTGAGAAGCTCTCCGGCGAGGAGCTCAAGAGCCTCGACTTCACCGAGGTTCGCGGCACCGACGGCATAAAGGAAGCTTCCTACACCGTCAACGGCATGGAAGTCAAGGTCTGCGTAGTCAGCGGACTTGCAAACGCCAACACGATTATGGAGAAGGTCAAGAACGGCACTGCCGACTATCACTTCATCGAGATCATGGGCTGCCCCGGCGGCTGCGTCAACGGCGGCGGCCAGCCGATCCAGCACGCTGTCGTGCGCAACTTCGTCGACCTCAGAGCGCGCAGAGCCGCCGCTCTCTACGAGGCGGACAAGGATATGCCCCTGCGCAAGTCGCATGAGAGCGAAGCAGTCAAGCGTCTCTATGACGAGTTCCTCGGCGAGCCCGGCAGCCACAAGGCTCATGAAGTGCTTCACACCTCGTATGTCGCGAGACCGAAATACAAATAATCGGCGAAAAGCCGGATAACAAAAAACAGCGTAGAAATCGAAACCGGTTTTTACGCTGTTTTTTAAATCAAGTATTTGATTTTGTCATAGATTCGAGATATAATCAGGAAAAAGGAGTGTGTGACATGAAAAAGGTATTGGTGATATCATCGAGCATAAGGGCAAAGAGCAACTCCGAGGCTCTTGCGGATTCGTTTGCAAAGGGCGCGGCGGACGCGGGAAACGAAGTCGAAAAAATCAGCCTGAAAGGCAAAAATCTGGCGTTCTGCAAAGGATGTCTCGCCTGCCAGAAAATCGGCAAGTGCGTTATTGACGACGACGCGAACGCCATCGCGGACAAGATGGAGCAGGCGGATGTTATAGCTTTTGCAAGCCCCGTCTATTACTATTCTATTTCCGGTCAGCTCAAGACGATGATTGACAGAGTTAACTGCCTTTATCCGAAGGACTATAAATTCAGAGATATCTATTTTCTCGCGACTGCCGCCGAGGACGAAGAAGAGACCTTCGAGGGCGCGGAGAAAGCGATTCAGGGCTGGATCGACTGCTTTGAAAAAGCGGAACTCAAGGGAACGGTGTACTGCGGCGGCGTGAACGACGGCGGAGACATCGCCGGGAACGCGGCTCTCCAAAAAGCATACGATATGGGAAAGAATGTATAAATTATACATATAAAAACAGCACGGCTGAAATGCAAAGTATTAAAAAGGTCCCGACAGTGATACCTGCCGGGACCTTTTTGTATATGTGAAGCCGTATGATGTGATTAAACGGATTAGGATTTGTCGAGAAATTTATTCGGCTCCCCTGTAGGGGAGCTGGCTCGGCGTAAGCCGAGACTGAGGGGTTATTTCGCTTCGCTCAAAGTAATAAGTAAAAGTGAAAAACGAAGAAGTGCGTGATATTGGCAGGCATCATCCGCCCGCGAAATCTACACGAAATTTTTTGATGTGCAACTTGTAGGGTGCGGCGACTCGACGCACCGCCGCCGCGCAAGCGGCACGAAATCTTTGATTTTATCGACCGTAGGGACAGCCCTTGCGGCTGTCCGCTATCGGCGCAGCCGATACAGGGTTATAGCAATTGTAATTTATTGATAATTATTTTCTACCTTCGCTACGCACTCTAATCAAAGGATGTATACTTCCCGCGTTTCGGCATTTCTTTTCTATCTGAGATAAGAAACGCCTGCAAAGAAAAGGCAGACTCGGGGTTTCACCCCGAGACCCCGCAACGCCGCGCCGCAGTACATAGTTCGCGGCTCTCAATCAGTTGCTCGGCACATTCGCCCGCAAACGCGCCGGAGCTTGAACGAGTGCGGGCTCGTGCGTCTTGCTTCGCAAGCCGTTCAGCCCTCTCAAAACATAGTCGCCTATCGCCCTTGGAGCGGGCGCTATGCTCCTTGTTTTTCGCCAACATCGCCCCGCTTCATCCGCCACCGGCGGCGCTTCGGTGATGTTGCCCACCTGTCTCAATTAGATATCAAACACTGCGGCGCGGCTATTGAAAGTTTGATTATAAAAATTGACTGGTCGCTTACTTTTACTCTGCTATGACTCAAGTGATAGACAAATCTCAATTTATCAAGCCGAAATAAATGTCTCACTTTCATTCCCCTTGCAGCAACGCAAAAACCGACCTATGAATCATGGGTCGGTTTAACTGTTTTATGAGCATTTCGCTAAATAGCTGCTTTTATATTTAGATATCTTTTACTTCGTCAAATATCTCCTGCGGGATTCGTCTGTCTTTGTAATAAAACTCGCGGTCGTGCTCGTTTATCTCCCGCGCGACGCGGCAGGGATTGCCGTAAGCCACGACATTCGCCGGAACATCTTTCGTAACGACGCTGCCCGCGCCGATAACGCTGTTGTCCCCTATCGTCACGCCGGGCATTATCAGAGCCCCCGCGCCTATCCAGCAGTTTTCGCCGATACGCACGGGCATGTTGAACTGATACGCCTTTTCGCGAAGCTCGGGCAGAATCGGATGCCCCGCGGTCGCGACGGTGACATTCGGGCCTATCATAGTGTGCGAGCCGATGTAGATATGCGAGTCGTCAACGGCGGTGAAGTTGAAGTTTGCGTATATAGAGTCGCCGAGATGGATGTGAGCCCCGCCCCAGTTTGCGTGGAACGGCGGTTCGAGATAGCAGTTCTCGCCGACTTCGGCGAACATCTCTTTCATCAGCGCCTGCCGTCTCTTCTGCTCGGTCGGGCGCGTGGAGTTGAACTCGTAGAGCAGATCGAGCTTTTTGAGCTGCTCGTCGAATATCGACTCCTCGTTCGGGTAATAGAGCTCGCCCGTGTGCATTCTTTCTTTCATTCCCATGGTCTTTCTCCTTTTCTGTTTTTCTCCGCTTTGATTATACTTTATGCACCCGCTTTTTTCCAGCCTTTTTTAAGCAAATGCGCACATGTTCTGCGGCATTCGGGCTTTTTTGTTGTCTTTGTGTGCTTCAAATATTATACTTTATAATAGACTTATATATAGGAGATTTTTGTTTTAAGTCGGAAGGTGAAGAGAAAATGGATAAATTCATGCCAAAGACCATCGAACAGCTCAACGCCGAATTTGAGGCGCGCATGGAAAAGGCCAAGCAGGATGAGCTGAACGCGGCAGCGGAAAAGGCGGCAGAAGAGATAAAAGCCGCCGAAGAAGCACGAAAGGCCGAGGAGGCTCGTGCAGCGGCGGAAGCAAGAGCAGCAGCTGAGGCAAAAGCGGCAGCTGAGGCGAGACACGTTGAAGAGCGCAGCTATGACAGCGCGATAGACAACTCGGTTATCTCCGCAAACGAGCTCGAACCGGTGCAAAATGACTTTGAAGAGACTTATTCCGGCGAGGAAGAGGTATCTGTCGAAGAGTCAGAGCCCGAAGTTAAAGAAGAGCCTGTTAAAAGCCAAGAGAACGAATACGGCGAGCCCGATCCCCACGGATATTTCGGCGCGCCGATAGACAAGAGCAGACCGCGCAAGACCCTCTCCGAGGAGACAGCTTCCAAGGTCGAGCCGAAGTTCGACTTCGAGCGCACCTCCGACTACTCGGGCGCGATGCTCCAGAACGGCTTCAAGCCTCAGAAAGACAAATTCAAGGGCGCGAGGATATTCACGACCGTCCTCATCGTCATAATAGCCGTTGTGTCGCTCGTCACCGCGCTTCTCTGCGTTGCGGCGGCGCACCCCGACAAATTCCTGCTCGACCGCGGACTCGCCGTGTGCAGCGAAAATGTCGCAGGTTCGAATATAAAGAGCGGCTCGCTGTGCCTCACGCGCAGGGCATCCGCCGCTTCTGCGGACGAAGTTGCGCTGTACAAGCTCGGCGGCAAATACGCTTTTGCGTTCGGCTCGTCTTTGCCCGAGGGTGCTTCAATAGTCGCGCTCGCCACGCACTGCGTGCCGTTTATCGGCAAGTTCATCTCGAGCGTCACAAACATGTGGATTGTCTACGCCTGCTCGGCTCTCGCGGCGATACTCGTTATTTTGATAATCAGACTCGCGGCGTTCAGCGCGCCGGATGAGAGCGTTACCGACGGAGTCAAGAGCAAGAAGAGCCGCAAATAAAAAATCGCGGAGGGATATCAGTGGAACAAATCACCTCTCTTTCGGAGCATGTTTCCAACAACCGTATCATAGCCGACGCGCAGAAAAGCTCAATGGACGGTTCAAAAATAATATTCAACGGTTCCGGCAATATTCTTGTTGTTGAAGACGGGGTCAGGCTCAGCTCTTCCACCGTTCTCTTCAACGGCAGCAATGCGGTATGCTATCTGAGCGCAAGCAAGAACCCGTACTATGTCAACCTGACCGTCAACAACAACGGCTGCATATTCTTCGGCCGCGACTCCTATATCAACGGCAAAATGACGCTCATAACCTCCGAGCAGCAGAATATCATCATCGGAAACGAGGGTCTGTTTTCGTTCGGTATTTTTATCCGCACCGCCGACCCGCATCTTATGTACGACTGCGGCAGCGGCAAGCGCATAAATCCGAGCAAATCGGTCTTTATCGGCGATCATGTATGGATCGGACAGAATGTGCTGATTCTCAAAGGCTCAACAGTCGGTTCGGGCGCCATTGTCGGCGGAGCGGCTCTGCTTTCAAACAAGCTTATACCCTCGAACACCGCATGCGGCGGCAACCCGGCGAAAATAATCCGCCGCGGCGTATTTTTCTCCAAAGAGTGCGTCCACACATGGACCGACGCGCAGACGGAGAAATACGAAACGATGAATACCGACCGCTACACCTACGGCAAGGATTCGGATACCGTATCCCCGCAGGAGATAGACTCGGCTCTCAAAGCCTGCAAAAGTGCGGACGAGCGTCTTGCCGCCGTGAGAAAGTATCTCGTCTATGCCGCGGGCAAAAACCGATTCTTTATTCCGGATCCCGGCGAGCGCAAGCCGGAAAAGCACGGATTCTTCAGAAGATAAAAACCATGAAGCCGCAAAAAATTGCGGCTTTTGCATTTGGAGGAAACCCAATGTCCATAGAAAGAGTCAGAGAATATTTCAGAAAGCTCGGAATAGAGGATCGAGTGATGGAGATAGACGAATCGAGCGCGACCGTCGCCCTCGCGGCAAAAGCTCTCGGCTGCGAAGAAGGCAGGATAGCAAAGACGATATCATTTTCTCTCGACGGCGAGCCGATACTCATCGTCGCAGCTGGCGACACGAAGATAGACAACGCAAAATACAAATCACGCTTTGGCAAGAAGGCAAAGATGCTCTCGCACGAAGAGGCTGCGCAGCTTATCGGTCACGCAGTCGGCGGAGTGTGCCCGTTCGCCGTGAACGACGGAGTGAAGATATATCTCGACGAGTCGCTCAGGAGATTCGACACAGTCTACCCCGCCTGCGGCAGCAGCAACAGCATGATAGAGCTGACTCCCGCCGAGCTCGAGGAATACTCCAAGCCCGAAAGCTGGGTCGATGTCTGCAAGCCGATGACATAAAAACCGGGGCGGCGAAGAAAAATTTTTCCAAACCGCCTCCGAACACTTGACAAACCGCAAAAAAAATCTTATAATCACATAGCAAACCAATGGGGGCGTAGCTCAGCTGGGAGAGCGTACGGTTCGCATCCGTAAGGTCGAGAGTTCGATCCTCTTCGTCTCCACCAAAAGTCCACCGTAATTTCGATAGAAGTACGGTGGACTTTTTCTATGTCCGAAAACCGCTTGAAATAAGACTTTCCGGCTGTTCAACATATAAATGGATACCGCTGCGGATATATTCCACAGCGGTGGCGTACGTTTTACGGAGATTGTGGCTTTCAATCCCACTGTAATCGTTAAACCGCCGAGTTTTGATAAGAGAAAATCGGCGATGAAGTGCATCGATCATCGCGTTCATTTTAAGCAGGTTAATCTTAAGTCTTGCCATGAACATTTACTACTTTATAAGATTTTGGGATATGTGGCGGGTGTCAAAGCCAAGCGTAGATTCTGCCGGAGATGCTGAGTAGAACAAAAGGGCAAGGAAAGTCGAGAGATAATTCTCCCGGCACGGTATAATATTCCGGTAAGGAGTTGAGAAGGATGACGGAACAGGTTTTGGCTGTCCAGCGAATGCAGGACTACATAGAAAAGAATAAAACAGAGGAAATCAGCCTGTCCGATCTTGCGCGGGCATCGCTGTTTTCTCCGTGGTATTCTTATCGGCTGTTCCGGGACTGTCTTGGGCTTACACCGACTGAATATATCAGAAAATACCGGCTGACAGAAGCGGCCAAACAGCTTCGTAGCGGCGAGGTCAAGGTCATCGACGCGGCGATGGATGCCGGTTTTACCAATGTAGACACCTTCACGCGGGCATTTTACCGGGAGTTCGGTCTGAACCCCAGCGACTACATGAAAAATCCCGTTCCGATTACCTTCTTCATTCCTTACGGTGCAAAATATCGTGAACTGAGAAAGGAGAACATCGACGTGTCTAACATTCAACCGATTTTCATACAGGTCGTCCGCAAGCCGGAGCGCCTGTGTATCATCAAGCGAGGTCAGCACGCAGAGGACTATTTCCCCTACTGCGAGGAAGTCAGCTGCGATGTGTGGGGCATTCTCATGAGCATGAAGTCGCTCTGCGGAGAGCCTGTTTCCATGTGGCTGCCCGAAAAGTACAAAAAACCGAACACCTCTACCTATGTGCAGGGAGTGGAAGTCGAAACCGATTATATGGGAATGATCCCGGAAGGCTTCGATACCATTCATCTGCCGGAGTCGGAATATCTGATGTTTCAGGGTCAGCCCTTCCGGGAGGAGGATTACTGCGAAGCCATCCGTACAGTGCAGACGGCGATGGACAGCTATGATCCGTCCGTCGTCGGCTATCGCTGGGACGATGAGAACCCTCGCATCCAGCTTGAACCCCGTGGTCAGCGCGGCTATATTGAACTGCGAGCAGTCAGGAGGGTTCAGAAATGAGCGAAGCGATTTTTGTTGAAGGACTGACGAAAACCTATGCTGGGAAAACCGTGGTCGATCATTTAGATCTTTCGGTAAAAAGCGGAACGGTATTCGGGCTGCTCGGTGCCAACGGTGCCGGAAAATGCACCACGATCGAATGTATGCTCGGCACAAAACAGGCAGATAGCGGAACCGTGCGTCTGCTTGGAAAAGACCCAAAGAAGAAACGCCGCACACTTTTTGAGCGTATCGGCGTGCAGTTTCAGGAGGGCGACTATCAGAAAGAAATCAAGGTTTCCGAGCTTTGTGAGGAAACCGCAAGCCTTTACCGCAACCCTGCCGATTGGCGCAATCTGTGTGAGCAGTTCGGTATTGGGGATAAGGCAAACACACTGGTCAAAGGTCTGTCGGGCGGCGAACGCCAGCGGCTTTTTATCGTGCTGGCGCTGATTCCTCAGCCGGAGCTGGTGTTTCTCGATGAGTTGACCACCGGGCTTGATGCAAAGGCACGGCGCGGCGTATGGAAAACGCTGGAGGGCTTAAAAGAACAGGGTCTTACGATTTTCCTGGCTTCTCACTTTATGGATGAAGTTGAGGCGCTGTGCGATGAGATCTGTATTCTGAAAAAGGGTACTCCCGTTTTCCGCGGAACCGTGGAACAGGCAAAGCAGCAGTGCAACTATGAACACTTTGAAGATGCTTATTTGCAGCTGTCCGATGAGGAGGTGGACGCATGAAACGCTTTTTTACATATCTTAAAACGGAACTGAAGCTCAGCCTGCGGGACATGAATATGCCGATCTTCGCCATCATCATGCCGCTTGTAATCTTTATCATCCTCGGCATCATTTACGGGACAAAGCCAGCCTATGACGGTGCAGGCTATACATTCATGGAGCAGTCTTTCGGAGCCGTCAGCGCAGTT
>JBNMIN010000094.1:0-8489 GCA_050873305.1 Oscillospiraceae bacterium | reverse complement strand
GTCTCGCTGTCAAGCTCCGGCTCGCCCATGCTGCGCAGGGCATACTGCACGGAAGCAAACACGCCCGCGCCCGTATCGGCAAGCGTGCCGTCAAAATCAAAAATTGCATAACGGAACATGGTTCTACCTCTTTCGGTTTGATAGAGCTATGATAACATAAAACATTTTGATTTACAACCGAGTTAGCGTGTGATATAATTTTAAGTTATAAAGGTTATATATACTTATAATCCGTCTCCGGAAAGGAAGTAGAAAAAATATGGAATACCGTTTTTCCGATAAAATAGCGTCGCTCAAGCCCTCCGCTATCAGAGAGGTGCTCAAGGCGACAAGCGTGCCGGGCATGATCCCGTTCGCCGCAGGCAACCCCGCTCCCGACGCATTCCCCGTCGCCGAGGTTCAGGAGATAGCCGCAGACATACTCAAAAACCGCCCGATAGACGCGCTCCAGTACGGCGTGACCGAGGGCTACCCCGAGCTTATTAGCCTGATAAAAGACAGAATGAAATCAAAATACGGCATCGGGCGCGACTTTGATTCGATTATAATCACGAGCGGCGCGCAGCAGGTCATGGATCTCTCGACCAAAGTTCTCTGCAACGAGGGCGATGTCGTTATCTGCGAAAGTCCGTCGTTCATCGGCTCGCTCAACTGCTTCCGCTCATATAACGCGAAGCTCGTCGGCGTGCCCGTCGATGCGGACGGCATGAATATCGAGGCTCTCGAAAAGGCTCTTGACGAGAACCCGAACGCAAAAATGATATATACTATTCCGAACTTCCAGAATCCCGCGGGCGTTACAATGTCGCTCGAGAAGCGCCGCAAGCTCTATGAGCTCGCGAAGGCGCACAATGTTATGATTCTTGAGGACAATCCCTACGGTGATCTGCGCGTTGCTGGCGAAGATGTTCCGAATATAAAGAGCTTCGACGAGGACGGAATCGTCATTTATTCCGGCTCGTTCTCGAAGATCCTCGCGCCCGGCATCCGTATCGGCTTCACGGTCGCTCCCGCGCCTGTAGTCGCGAAGATGACCGTCGGCAAGCAGGCGGTCGATGTTCACACGACCCAGCTGATGCAGATGATAGTCGCCGAGTGGATGAAGAGATACGATGTTGACGAGCACATCGAGAAGATAAGAAAGATATACCGCAGAAAGCTCAATCTCATGTGCGATATGATAGACAGCGAGCTCGGCGACGCAGTCAGCTATGTCCGTCCCGAGGGCGGTCTGTTCATCTGGTGCGAACTGCCCGAGGATATCGACGCGCTCGAATTCGTCAAGAAATCCGCCGAGAATATGGTTGCACTCGTCCCCGGCACCGCGTTTTTGACCGATGTCAACGGAAAGAGCAACGCGGTCAGATTCAATTTCTCGACCCCTGCGGACGACAAGATTGTCGAGGGCATGAAGACCCTCGGCAGGGTGCTTAAAGAAATGAGAGGAGAATAACATATATGGAAAATCAGACTCCCGAACGCCGCCAGCGCGTTCTCAGCGCAATCCAGCCGACCGCAATTCCGACTCTCGGCAACTATCTCGGCGCTCTGCGCAACTGGAAAGCGATGAGCGACGACTACGACTGCGTCTACGCCGTTGCCGACCTGCACGCGATAACCGTCAGGCAGGATCCCGCGACCCTCAGACGCCAGACCATGGAGGCTTTTGCGCTCCTGCTCTCGATAGGACTCGACCCGGATAAGAACGTCGTGTTCGTCCAGAGCCATGTCAACACCCACGCCCAGCTCGCGTGGATTCTCGACTGCTATACCCAGTTCGGCGAAGCTTCGAGAATGACCCAGTTCAAGGACAAATCCCAGAAGCACGCGGACAATGTCAATGTCGGCCTCTTCGCCTACCCCGTGCTCATGGCTGCGGACATTCTGCTCTATCAGGCAAACTATGTGCCCATCGGCGAGGATCAGAAGCAGCATCTTGAGATAACCCGCAACATAGCCGAGCGCTTCAACGGCATATACGGCAACACATTTACTATTCCCGAGCCGTTTATCGGCAAGGTCGGTGCGAGAATAATGTCGCTGCAGAACCCGAATCAGAAGATGTCGAAATCCGACCCGAACCCGAAGGCTTCCGTCTCCATTCTCGACGAGCCCTCGGTTATTATGAAGAAGTTCAAGAGCGCGGTCACGGACTCCGAAGCCGTTGTCAGATACGGCGAGGGCAAGGACGGCATCAACAACCTGATGTCTATCTACTCCTGCTGCACCGGCGCTTCGTTCGACGAGATCGAGCGCGAGTTCGAGGGCAAGGGCTACGGCGACTTCAAGACGAAGGTCGGCGAAGCTGTTATAGAAGAGCTCACCCCCGTGCGCGAGAACTTCAACCGCATTATAAACGACAAGGCATATCTCACCGAATGCATGGCAAAGGGCGCCGAGACTGCCCAGCGCATCTCCGAGCGCACGCTCAACAAGGTCATGAAAAAGGTCGGTTTCCTGCTCAAGTAAACAAATTCCACCAAAAAGAGCGTCCTTCGGGGCGCTTCTTTTGTTACTTTCCAAGAAGTTGCATATTTTTTGAATATAGCTCTTGATTTTCTGAATAATCGTTGTATAATATGTGCATACGATGAATACGGAGGTATTTAACATGAAAGAGATCAAAAAAGTTGTGCTCGCCTATTCCGGCGGACTTGACACATCGATAATAATCCCGTGGCTCAAAGAGAACTACAACAACTGCGAGGTCGTTGCCGTTTCTGCCGATGTCGGTCAGGGCACGGAGCTCGACGGACTCGAGGAGAAGGCAATCAAGACCGGCGCTTCCAAGCTCTATATTGAGGATCTTAAAAAGGAGTTCGTTGAGGACTACATCTTCCCGACACTAAAAGCCGGCGCCGTATACGAGCGCGACTATCTGCTCGGCACCTCGTTTGCCCGCCCGATAATCGCGAAGAGACTCGTTGAGATAGCCAAGGCCGAGGGCGCAGACGCTATCTGCCACGGCTGCACAGGCAAGGGCAACGATCAGGTGCGTTTTGAGCTTGCAATAAAGGCTTTCGCGCCCGATATGCAGATAATCGCTCCCTGGCGTATCTGGAACATCAAATCCCGTGAGGAGGAGATAGAATACGCCGAGGCTCACAATATCCCGCTCAAGATAAACCGCGAGACAAACTATTCAAAGGACAAGAACCTCTGGCACCTTTCGCACGAGGGTCTCGACCTTGAAGACCCCGCGAACGAGCCGCAGTATAACAAGCCCGGCTTCCTTGAGATCGGTCAGTCCCCCGAGCAGGCTCCCGACAAGCCGACCTATATCACAATAAGCTTTGAAAAAGGCGTTCCCGTTGCCGTTGACGGCGAGAAGATGGACGGCGTTACCATGATTGAGAAGCTCAACAAGATCGGCGGCGAAAACGGCGTCGGACTTGCGGATATCGTCGAGAACCGCCTTGTCGGCATGAAGTCAAGGGGCGTTTACGAGAATCCCGCAGGCTCCATTCTCTACAGGGCTCACGAAGTTCTCGAGACTCTGACCCTCGACAGGGACACCATGCACTACAAAGAGCAGGTCGCTCTGCGCTACGCCGAGCTCGTCTACTTCGGCCAGTGGTTCACTCCCCTCAGGGAGGCGCTCGCCGCTTTTGTTGACAAGACTCAGGAGCGCGTCACCGGCGATGTCAAGCTCAAGCTCTACAAGGGCAACATAATAAACGCAGGCACCACCTCGCCCTATTCGCTCTACAGTGAAGCTTTCGCTACCTTTGACGAGGACGATGTCTACGACCAGAAGGACTCCGCAGGCTTCATCAACCTCTTCGGTCTGCCGATAAAGGTCAAGGCCATTCTCGACGCCGAGAGAGAGGCAAAGGCATGAAGCTCTGGGCGGGACGCTTCAGCAAAGAAGCCGATAAAAAGACCAACGATTTCAACTCCTCGATAAAAACGGACAGCCGCATGTTCAACGAGGATATCGACGGCAGCATCGCCCACGCATCGATGCTCGCCGCAAAAGGGATAATCTCCGAGGAGGACTGCAAGAAAATTCTTGCGGGACTCTCGGACATCCGAAACGACATTATCTCGGGCGAGCTGATGATAGACCCCGACGCCGAGGATATCCACACCTTTATCGAAGGCGAGCTTACCTCGAGAATCGGCGACGCGGGCAAGAGGCTCCACACCGGGCGCAGCAGAAACGACCAGGTTGCCGTTGACATAAGGCTCTATCTCAAAAAGGATGTACCGCAGGTCACAGGGCTCATAAACGGACTTATTGATGCCCTCGACAGCAAGGCAAAAGAATACGCCCACTGCATCATGCCGGGCTACACGCATCTCCAGCGCGCTCAGCCGATAACCTTTGCGACACACATCGGCGCATATATCGAGATGCTCCGCCGCGACCTCGGACGCTTTGAAGATGCCGCGGGCAGGATGAACTACTCCCCGCTCGGCTCGGGTGCGCTCGCGGGAACTACATATCCCATCGACCGCGCCATGACCGCAAAGGCGCTCGGGTTCGACGGCTATATGCCCAACACCCTTGACGGCGTATCGGACAGGGACTTCTGCCTCGAGCTGCTCAGCGCGTGCTCGATACTCATGGTTCACATCTCGCGCCTGTGCGAAGAGATAATCATGTGGTGCTCATGGGAGTTCAAATTCGCCGAGCTCGACGACGCTTTTTCGACAGGCTCAAGCATCATGCCGCAGAAGAAGAACCCCGATCTCGCGGAGCTCGCGCGCGGCAAGGCAGGGCGCGTTATAGGCGACCTCTGCGGACTGCTCACGACGATGAAAGGTCTGCCGCTTGCATATAACAAAGACATGCAGGAGGACAAGGACGCGATTTTCGACGGCATGGACACAGTCAAAATGTGCCTGACGGCGCTGACTCCGATGATAGCGACGATGAAGATGATTCCCGAGAACATGAGAAAGGCTGCCGCCGGCGGATTCATAAACGCGACCGACTGCGCCGACTTCCTCGTCTCAAAGGGACTGCCGTTCCGCGATGCATACAAAGCGACGGGCGAGCTCGTTGCACTTTGCATCAAAAAAGGTACGACGCTCGAAGAGCTGCCGATAGACGAATATAAAGGCATCTGCCCGCTTTTCGACGAGGGCGTGTACGACGCGATAAACCTCGAAAACTGCGTGACAAGACGCGGAATGTAAAAATTAAATCAACAGCCGGAGATCTTCTCTCCGGCTGTTTTGCTTTTGCGCCGCTGATTCAAGCTCTCATTTCATACGGTCGTAAGAATATAGAACGATGCCAAAACAAACTAATATGGAGAATTGAATAAAGCTGAAGCAATAACACTCTCCGGTTGATATCGAGGAGTGTTATTGTTATAATCAAATCAGGTAACTTTGAGCATTTGTGAGGGAAGATACAAAATGACGGGAATATATGATTGCTTCGGGTATGGTCCGGGATATGATGTCTCTTTTGAAGAAAGGTACAAATTGATCAGAAAAGCGGGATTTGATTGTGTAATGTTATGGTGGAGCAATCAGTTTGGCAGAGGAGACGGTTATCAGGAGGATGTAAGACTGGCCCGAAGTGCAGGTTTATTTGTAGAAAATCTCCATGCGCCTGTGCATGAACAGAATAATCTGTCACTGGATAATTCGAGCGGAGAAAGCGTATTTCAAAGCTATCTGCAATGTGTAGCGGATTGCTGTGAATATGATATACCAACCGTAGTGATACATTTGCCGAATGACAATAACCCTTTGAATCAAATAGGAATCAGACGGTTGGCAGAACTTATAAACAAGGCAGAACAAAAGAATATTCAGATTGCTTTTGAAAATTTAAGCAACATTAAAAATCTGAAAACGGTGTTAAATAAATTCACTTCAAATAATGCAGGCTTTTGTTATGACAGTTGTCATCATATAAATTATGCACCGGATGAAGATTTGTTAGGAATGTACGGAAACCGACTGATGGCAATCCATTTACAGGATAACGGCGGCAGCCGCAATCAACATCAATTACCGTTCGACGGCAATATTAACTGGGATACAGTTATGGAGAAAATTGCCTGCACAGGATACCGTGGAGCTATGACTTTGGAACCAATGAATTGGGATTATTCTCATTTAAATATTTGTCAGTTTTTGGAATTGGCTTATGAAAGGGCAAACAGACTTGATCACCTGCGAAGATAACGGAGACAGAGTAGTTCAAGCGGATTTCCGATTGATTCTGATTTCAACGAATACATACAAAAACAGACCGGGGCGCCCCGGTCTGCTGTTGTTTCATTCTATTTATGCGGGCTGAGGGAAGTATTTTCCGATAAGCTCCAGCAGCTGTTGGAACGCATCGTAGTACCCCTGGGCACCGACGCACTCATAGAGCGCATCGCTTACAAACTTGCTTATCGCCTCGCCGACCGCGCTCAGCTTCTCTTCATTCTCGTTCGGAGCCTCGCGCTCGCCGATTTTTATCAATATATTTTCGAGTCTCTGCTGCGCATGCTCGGTCGCCGCAGGGTCGACCACGGTGTTGTCGAGCATCGCGTTGCACTCTTCGAGCGCCGCGTCAAGCTCCGCCGCATCCTCTGCGGAGAGCGTGCTTCTGTCAATCTCCTGCGCCGGTTTCATCATATCGTCCCTCAGCTGCTTCGTATTTCTGCCGATGTTGAACTGCGGGAACCTGTCGGGCATGGAATAGACATCCTTGAACTCGGGATTCGTCAGCAGCTCGGTCGCGAGCTTCATTATGACATCGTTCGAGCCGGTCTTTTCGTGATCCTGACCCTTGAAATAGAAGGTATAGTCCGGGAGCAGACCGACCGACGCATCAACAACGCCGTCGGGCGAGAGATGGTTGTGCGCCGTGTTCTTGCAGTGAGTGCCCTGCTGGATATAGCCCTCGCCGAGGGTCTCGCCTATCTTCGCGAACTTCGCGCCCATGGAGGTCGACTCCGCGTGGATTATTCCGTCCGCGTTGCTCTTGTCATATGAGGGCACAAGGCAGTAGAGCTGATAGTCATAGTCAACTATATCAAAGACCTCGGCTCCGGCGGCGCGCATCTTTTCGATATTCGCGAATCTATTTACCTGCGCGCGGTGATATACTTCGACCTGCCTGCGCATCTCCGCATTCTCTTCTCCGGGCAGGACGCGCGCCACGGCTTCGTCATAGTATGCCTCGGGCACGAGCGACCACATCGTGGTGCAGTTGCGAAGAATGACATTCGTCAGCCCATCGACTGTCGCGTCGAGCGTGTCGAGCAGAATCTGTTTGGGCATCATTCTTATAACGGCGTTGAGCAGATAGCCCTCCGCGCCGCCGACGAGATTCGGCAGCAGGTTCTTGTAGAGCATCTCGTCCGAGGTGCTGAGCCTGCCGAGATAGATATCGCCGACTATATTCGATCCGTCGAGTGCGGGGACGATATACACCACGCGGTCGAGGCTCGGGTAGAGCTCCGGATAGCGATCGAACAGGCTGTTGGCGATAGTGCCGCCGAGGCTTATTGCCACGACATTTATCTTGTCGTGACCCGTCTCGCGCTTTATCTGACCGATGAAATTATAGAGTTCGTCGGTTATCTCGCTGTTGTTGCCGAACGAATTGTATGCAAAATAATAGAGATGATCTTCGCCGGCAACTTTCGAGAAGCCGTCTATCGGCACATTGCCATATATCTCCTCTTTGTCTTCGTCGGAACATTTTGCAACGCTCTGCGGATATTTCTTGACCCTGACATCATAGACATTCTTGCCGTTCGAGTCAAAAGCGTTGACATAGAGAGTACCCTCGAGCGTCTTTCTGAACGACTCGACAAAGCCGTCGTCGCGCTGGGTGACGAGCATCTTAACGAGCGGCCAGAGAAGATTTTTTATAATATATTTAGTATTTGCGTATATCGGCCAGCCGGTTATCTGCTTGCCGTCCTCATCGACCGCTATCTCGTCGTTCTCATAGAGATAGGTCTTTGACTGGCCTATGCCGTGGATAACGACCGTCGGGCTGTATTCGCAGGTTCCGCCGCATTCGGTCAGGGTGCCGGGCTTTTTCGCCTTTGCGGGTTCTGCTTTTTCACTTTTCTGAGTGAGCGCCGCGGCGAGTCCAGATTCGTCGGCGGACGACACGGTTTCATGCTTTGCGCCGCCGTAAGATGCGGCGGATATGCCGGTCGAGAAAACAAGAGCCGCGCAGAGTATCAGCGCCGCTATTCTCCTGACTGACTTCATTTTAAAACACCGTCCTTTAAAAAGATACGGCGAACTCCGAAGATGGGGTTCGCCGTAAATAAAACTTCAGATCAGATAACGGAAGCTATGAATTTGATAAGGAACTTGATAACCACGCGGGTAACATCGGAATAGCCCTGGCTGCCTATCGTCTTGAGGGCGATGAGGCTGAGCACGCAGCAGACCTTCTCGAGCGCATATGCCGCCTTCGAGGTCTCCTTTGCGGGCTCACGCTGACCGAGCTCGACGAGGATATTCGTCAGTCTCTCTTTTGCGGCGTCCGCCTTTGCGGGGTCGGCTAT
>JBNMIN010000093.1:0-8491 GCA_050873305.1 Oscillospiraceae bacterium | reverse complement strand
TATCAACCGACTCCCCGCCTATGAGCATTTCACTTCTTGAAAAGCGCGAAAGATCCAAAATATCTGCCTCCGGTAGTTTCTTATGGGATTATTGTACACCATGGGCGAGGATTTTGCAATTTTTTATTGATAAAAGCGCGGTTGCGGTTGTTTTTTTGTCCGCTAAAGGTTATAATTAAATGAATATCAATCAAAATAAAGGATGTCATTTGAAATGAGATTAGGAATAGTAGGTCTGCCGAATGTAGGCAAGAGCACACTTTTCAACGCCATCACAAACGCAGGCGCACAGTCCGCGAACTATGCGTTCTGCACCATCGAGCCGAATGTCGGCGTGGTCGCAGTGCCGGACGAGCGCCTGGACAAGCTCGCCGAGATGTATCACCCGGACAAGATAACCCCCGCAACGATTGAATTCGTTGACATAGCGGGTCTTGTGCGCGGCGCATCGAGAGGCGAAGGTCTCGGCAACAAGTTTCTCTCGCACATAAGAGAGGTCGACGCGATAGTACATGTTGTTCGCTGCTTCGAGGATGACGACATTGTCCATGTTGACGCGACTATCGACCCGAAGAGAGACATCGAGACGATAAACCTCGAACTCATCCTCTCCGACCTCGAGATGGTCGAGCGCAGGATAGACAGGGTCGCAAAGCAGGCGAGAAACGACAAATCCGCAGCCGCCGAGCTCGAGTTCCTCAAGAGACTCAAAACCGAGCTTGAGAGCGAAGTGCCCGCGAGAAATGTCGAGTGCGACGAGAACGAGCGCGAATTTTTGGCTCAGATCGCCCTGCTCACCGCGAAGCCGGTAATATATGCCTGCAACATGAGTGAAAACGATTTTGCAAACAATATTGATACAAACCGCCACTATCTCGCGGTTAAAGAAATAGCCGCCGCAGAGGGTTCGGAGGTTCTGCCGATCTGCGCGGAGCTTGAGGCTGAGATAGCCTCGCTCGAAAAAGAGGAGCGCGAGATGTTCCTTACTGATCTCGGAATCGAGAAAGGCGGACTCGATCTGCTCGTTCAGCGCAGCTATCACCTGCTCGGTCTTATCTCATATCTGACCGCCGGCAAGCCTGAGGTCAGAGCCTGGACGATAACCCGCGGCACGAAGGCGCCCCAGGCGGCAGGAAAGATTCACTCCGACTTTGAGCGCGGATTCATACGCGCCGAGGTCATAAGCTTCGACGATCTCATCGCCTGCGGTTCGCTGACCGCCGCAAAAGAAAAGGGGCTTGTCCGCAGCGAGGGCAAGGAATATGTCATGAACGACGGCGATGTCGTGCTGTTCAGATTCAATGTGTAAAAGGAGTTAATTATGGCTGAGGACAACAACATTCTTGATTTTTATCCCGACGGCGAGGAGGATTCCTGCGCCGAGGACAGCTATGTTACTCTCGTTGACGACGAGGGCAACGAGGTTGAAATGTCGGTAGTCGACATAGTCGAGCACAAGGGCGAGAATTATGTCATTCTCCTGCCCGTCGAGAACATCGAATCGGGCGACATGCAGTTCGCCGTGATGAAGATCGAATACGACGAGGAGACTGACGAATACACCTATGTGACCGGCAACGAGCCGGAATACGACGAGGTTTTCGTGGAGTTCCGCGAGAGACTCGAGCAGGAGCTGAGCATTATAGATGATGACGGCGACGAGCTCGACGGCGAAAACGACATCGATCATTTCGACGAAGACAACTGATAAAAGAACAAGCAAAAGCCGCCCGACTGCAATAAATACAGCCGGGCGGTTTTATTTTTATATCAATCCGAGCTTTTTGAACGCGTTATAGAGTCCGTTTGAATTTATATCGTCGGTCACCATATCGGCGGCCGCGCGCAGAGCCGGAGTTCCGTTGCCCATGGCGACTCCGAAAGAGGCAAAGTCCATCATCTCGAGGTCGTTATCGCCGTCGCCGAAGGCTATTGTTGCGCTCCGGGGCGCGTCAAAGCGGCGCAGTATCTCCGCCATGCCGGTGGCTTTGGTGTATCTGCTGTCCGTCACCTCGCCGCAGCGGTCGCCCATGCTGCCGAAACTGTAGCGCACGACGCTGAACCTGTCCCCGAGGTCGGCGGCAACATCGGAAAGCCCTTTCGGCGCTCCGTAATATATGAGCTTTTCGGCAACCGTGAGTTCCTGTACGCTACCGACTATCTTTGTCATGCCGAAGAGCGAATCTATCTTGCCGCGGTCGATTCCGTCGGCGAGATAATGCTCAACTATCGCGTCCCCGCACCACTTTTCGAGCATCAGCGTATGCTCTGTCTGCACGCAGTACGGCGTGCGCGCGGCGGTGAAATAATCTGCAAGAAAGGTTATATATTCTTTTGAAAAGCAGTGCTGAGCTATGCACTCGCCGTTTGCCATAACATATGCGCCCGATGAGCATACCGCGCCGTCGAACTCCACCTTTTCGAGAAGCCACGGATATATCTGCGAACGCTGTCTGCCCGTGCAGACAAAGAGCTTATGTCCGTTCGCTTTTGCGGTTTTCAGTGCCTCAAGTGCTGAATCGGCGAGCTTGCCCTGAAAGTCGACAAGCGTTCCGTCTATATCAAGAAAAATATATTTGCAGTCCATACATTTCCTCCGAAAGCGTTTTCATTATGATAGCACAACCCGCGCTTTTTGTCCATTGCCGATTGAAAAAGCCGATGCATTTATAGTATAATCTTTTACACAGGGAATTTACAAGGCGGTGGAAAACATGACTGATATCGAACACGCAAAACAGCTTCTTACAGGCGAGGGATACACCTGCGTCATTTGCAGGGGCGATGACATACACACGAGCGAAAAACGCGGAGTCGCGCCGCTCATTGAGCTTTTGGACAGCAAAGCTGATGTCCGCGGATATTCCGCCGCAGACAAGGCGGTCGGCAAGGCGGCGGCGACGCTGTTCGTGTTACTCGGCGTCGGCGAAATATACGCCGTAGTTATGAGTCGAAGCGCAAAAGAGATTCTTGACGGGCACGGGATAAAATATTCCTGCGGCGAAGAGGTCGAATATATAATAAACCGCAAAAAAGACGGCATGTGCCCGATGGAAAAGGCGGTCATGGACATTGACGACCCCGCCGAGGCTCCGAAAAAAATAAAAGAAACTATCGAAAAGATGAGAAAGGGCGGCTGACATGAAGCTTCACTACATGGGCAAATTCAACCTCGACCCTAATAGCCTGCCGCAGGCGGAGCACAAGAGCGGCGCGGTGGAGTTCAAAGAGGCGGACAGCATGAAAAAACTGTCTGTTATCGCGAACACCGTCGCCTGCATAATACTCGTCATTCTCGGCGCGGCGGCTTTTTTCAGAACTGTTCCCGTTGCAGAACCAAAATCCGCGACAATCGCCTGGTTTGCGGCGCTCCTTGGCTCTATAGTGATAATCTTCCCGCACGAGCTGCTCCACGCCCTCTGCTTCAAAAAAGATGTGTATCTTTACACGAACCTTAAGCAGGGCATGCTGTTTGTTATCGGCACGGAGACGATGAGCAAGGGCATGTTCATATTCATGTCGATGCTCCCGAACTTAATTTTCGGCATCGTCCCCTATGTTATCGGCATGATTTTCCCGAAGTTTATATTCCTGACCATGTTCGGCATGATCTGCACAAGCATGGGCGCGGGCGACTACTACAATGTTTTCAACGCCATACGGCAAGTACCGAAAAACGGAAGAGTCTATATGTCCGGCATGCGGTCGTATTGGTATGTGGAGAAATGAGTTAATCGCACCCGCTGACATTTTCGTTATCCTTATATATTACAAAATAACCGTTAAAAACCACCGACTCCAAGCGCCTGCGGGCAGCACTCGGAGCCGGTGATTTTTATGTAGGAGTATAAAGTGGTTGTCAATATTAATCAGAGGCATCTTTTGACATGCGCACAATACCGACAGCTGCGTAAAGTGACACAAGAAAGAACTCATCAAAGAAAAGTATATCGAGACTCATCCACGGCAGAACTGTTCCGACGCACATCAGCGCCGCATATTTCCAATCCGTTTTTGTGTTTTCCGCAGATTTGAATATGTCTTTTAGAAAGAAATACATCCACGCCGCAATCAGAGGGAGTCCTATCAATCCAAACTGAAAAACGCCCTGTATAACCGTGTTGTGTGAAGCTCGTCCTTTTATTATCACCGGGGAATATCCCTCTCCCAGCAGTGTGATGTCTATGTTTTCTAAAAATTCATTTATATAGTTTTTCCAAATATCGGTGCGCCCCGTTGTCAGCTGAGAAACATTTGCCGCATAAGCAAATCTGTCGTCGATTATTTGCAGCAGTTCTTTGAACACTGATGACGAAAGGAATATTCCTCCTGCGCAAATGAGTCCCACGAGCATTCTTACTCTGCTGTTTCCTCTTCCGCCTTTTTCCATGAGAACCGGTATCCAGAACAAGAAGAGGCACGCCAGCACAACAACAAACATCTTTGACGCGGAAAGCATTCCGCAATACAGAAGCAAAACTGCTGCAATAATAAGCACAGCCTGCCTCACTCTATCCTTTTCGCGGCTCAGAAGCATCAGAATTCCAGCAAGACATGCCGTGATATGCGCAGAGTAGAAATTGGGATCTCCGTAATATCCCGAGAGCCTGGTTATTGTCAGATATGAATCAACGGTAATATACTGAGCTATGTTATGAAACACGACAAGCTGCTGCGCAGACAGAGCCGCCGTAATTATTCCGAGCGCAAAAAACACAGTTGTGTCGCCGAATGAATCGCAGCTTACATATTTTGTGATGCACGGAAGAAGCAGGAGCATCATTATAAAAAACAGATAGGAATTGGTTATCTCATTTCCCTGCACCATTTTGGCAACCGCTGTCAGAATTGCTATCAGAGCCGTAAGCACTATTTGATAAATGTTCAGCGTCATTTTATTTTTTATCAGAGCTACAAAGCAGGAAACAAGCAGCATAACGGTAAAAAATGATATTCCGCCTTTGTAAAATTTCATCAACGGGCTCCACGGAAGGAAATACAACAAAACCGGAAGAATTTTTTCTTTCATGCATGCCCAGATGCATATGCCGACTGTTCCGGCAAAAAAGGCTGCTATAAGCAGCATATTGCCGATTATCTGGCCGACACATATGAGCACCGAAAGGAAAACACAGCCGCATGCGGCGGCAATATATTCCCTGTCGAGAGCCGGGGTTTGTTTTTCTTTTTCAACCTGTTTTATCATTATGGTTTATCAACTCCGAAAATTGTTTGACTGCCTCGGCATTGTCAAATCTCCGAGTGCTGAGTAATTTTCGCTTATAATTCACTTCATCCCGCGACGCGGCAAGTCTCCTGAGTTCCGCTCTTATCCCGTCCTCCGAGTTATCGCAAACCCAACCGAATCCGGTATCGCGAACCATTTCAATAGCCGAAGATGTCTCAGTCGAAAGTATCGGCGTCCCGAGGCATGCCGATTCATTTATCACCATCGGGGCCGCCTCCGAAAACGACGGAATAAGCAATATATCTGCCGCCGCCATATATCCGTAAGGATTTTCTTTTTTCCCAAGCAAGGTCACCGAATCGAAAAATTTGCTGTCAGACACAAGCATCTCTGCCTGCCGGCTCTGAGCGCCGTCGCCGATTATATAATAATTGATATCATCGAAGTCATCACACGCACCCAAAACTGCCTTTATAGCACGGAGAATCCCCTTTTCTTTTCCGAATCTTGCAACCGTTAAAATATTGAATCCGCTTTGATCAAACTTCTCGGGATGCGTCTGAGCCAGATATCTTATCTCATTGTAATTCTGGCAATTTCTGACTACAACGGTCTTTGGCGAAAGTTCGGGGAAACATCTCAGCAATGACATTCTACAGCCCTCGGAGCACGCCGCTATGCAGTCAAAGCAACTGTATATTTTTCTGTTTCTCTTTGACGCCGCACCGATTTTTTCGAAGTCACAATGAACAAAGGTTATCTTCTGCGCCGCCTCTGTAAAATCCAGCACAAACTCGTTGCATCCGCCATAAAAAACTTTTTCTCTTCCACTGTGCAAAAATGATATCGCGGTGTCATAGCCGCGTATTTTTTTTTGCGGCAGTCCCATGAGCTTGACTGCCGCTCTCATTCCGAAGATGCGCGTGAAAGCGGCAAAGAAAAATCTAAAAAGCTTGTCCCCCGCACTGACGGCATCGCTTTTTGACATTCCGAGATACCGAAAAGGAGCGGCAGCATCCATAACTTTCACATCCGGCGGGACATCTTTTAAAAGCTCTCCGCCTTTATAGAACAAAAGAAGTGTAATATCATAGTCGGAATGTATTTCGCAAAGCAGATTTGCAAGCGCTTTCTGCACTCCGCCGATGTGCATATTATTATTTACAATCAGTATACGCTCTCTGTTCATCTTCCGACTCCGAGTATATATTTTCGGGAAGCTTATCCCCGCCGTTTTCTTTTTTATCGATTCCGAGACGCCTTATACGAAGCCCCGCAATCAGCATAATGGGCAGGCAAACGGCCGCGAAAACCGCTGCGCCGCACAGTATCCACTGAAAATAATTTTCAATTTTAAGCGGCAATGTAATATATCTTCCCGCCGCCGTCACAATACACAGGCAGGTCACTGCGGCAATGAATTTTATAATAACCGTCCGTGTCGGAATATGCAGAAGCTTTTTCGACGAATATGTCATATAGAAAATCCCTCTGAACAGTGTTGCCGCCAAGGTTCCGACAGCCACGCCGAGAAGCGGACTCCATTTGATAAGAATGCATGATACCGCTATATTTATTATCGCCTCTCCGTAAGCACCCCATCTGGTCTGCTTGAGGCGGTTTGCCGCAACAGGGAGGCTCGAGCACGGAAGCACTATACAGTTAACCGCCTCGGCCAACATAAGCACAAACGAAAAAGCCGGCTGAATATAATCCGCATCCGTTACTCCTTTTGTATACAATCTGACAAACGGAACAATCAATATGCCTGCGCAGCTGAAAAGGCCAAACGAAACCGCAGTTATCAATGTTTTATATTTGAAATACGACTTCTTGAGCCTGTCAGTCTCTCCGTTGGCTATCATCTCGCCAAACGCCGCCTCCATTCCGCCGGAAAAGGATTCGGTTATCGCCCTGATACTGCTTATCACAAGATTATAAACCGAATACACGGCAACGAGGCGCGTGTTGGCAAATAGGGTCAGCAGCACTACATCCGTATTTGTATGCAAAAAGTATGCGAGATGCTGTCCGATACCGGTCCACTTTTGTTCAAGCTTTGTTTTTTCACTCTTCGCTCTGCTCAGGCGATAATGCTTTTTGACATAGAGCATATACAACAAAGGGCGTATAACAAAAATGATGCTGCTGCCGAGCTTTACCGTCAGCAGACCGCAATCAAGCCCGGTCAAAATCAATATAGACAGCGTATTTGCTATCGTTATTCCGACAGATATAATATTATTTACATACTGTCTCTGATCTGCCGCAATCAATGTGAGATTTGCAAGCCCGCCCATATATTTTGCAAGGGTGGACATACCGATAACAAGAACAAGGAAGAAAATATATGTTCCCGAAAAAATCGTAACATGCGCAAGCTTCGGATACAGCAAGCCGACCGCTGCACTGTAAGCCGCGAAAGCAATGGCTATATAACCAAAAAATCTCTTCACGGCATAGTAGACAGAGCTGACTCCCCGTTCATCGCCGCGTGCAAGCGGTCCGTAAAGCATCGCCCTTGCAACGCCGCCGACTCCGCTTTCGAGCAAGGTTATGTATGACAGAAACTGCGTGACCGAGACAGATATTCCGTATGCTTCGGACCCGAAGGCATTGATAAAAATTCCCGGCACAACTATTCCGCAAGCCGTCATGACAAGCTGATTTATGAGCGTTGTTGCGATATTAAGTTCGGCTTTTTTCATTCTGATTTTTTTCACACGCAATCACGTACCCCTAAAATCACAACCTGATTATCGCCGCCAGCAGTTTAAGCTTTTCATTTGTGCCGAGTTCCCGGCTCATACAATAGCGAAAAGCGCTTTTGTTGACATGTTCCATCCAGTTATATGCCCTGAACTGTTTGAGTTTTCCGCGAGCCACCATTGTCTTTCGCAGCCCGTAATAAGCAAAAAGAAAGGTTCTAAGATAATACACCGCCGCGGCCCTTTTGCAGGCGCAATCTGTCATATTCCATTTTTCCATATATTCATACATCAATGAAAACATTTCGTTTTCAAGTCTCGCAGAGACTAACTTAATATCGAAGCTATGAGCCACGCTTTCTGCCCGATAGTTATATTTATACAGATAGTCCGGGATATAATAAACAGACGCGGCGTTGGTTACGGGATAGAAAAGCTGCACCTTATCCTCGCCGTATTGTATCCCGCGAAACGCCGAGTAGTCCGTATCGTCTCCGTCAAACAAGTTTCGCCTGAACGCTTTTGACCACAAAGAATTCAAATCATTTGAAGATATCAAACTGCGCTTGATCGTATCTATGGGTATTCTGCATTT
>JBNMIN010000092.1:0-8500 GCA_050873305.1 Oscillospiraceae bacterium | reverse complement strand
GGGGGAGTCGATGAGGATTCTGTCCTCGCCCTCGTAGACCGTCTCTCCGCCGCCGTTGAAGAAGAATGTGACATGGGCATATTTTGTGAACTCGGCGATTCTCAGCTGGCGAAGACCCGCCTTGCTGAATACCTCGCCCAGAGGCATGTCTATTCTCTCGGGCTTGAATGCGACTTCGACGTTGGGCATCTCCGCCTCGTACTGAGTCATGCAGACATAGAAAACTTTAGGTTCTTTCTCGCGCTTGAAGCCGTCGAAATCGGGATCGACAAAGGCTCTGGTAATTTCACGCGCTCTGTCGGGGCGGAAGTTGAAGAACACAATGCTGTCGCCGTCTTTGACGGGCTCGGCATCCTTGCTGACGCAGGGGACGATGAACTCGTCGGTCACGCCGTCGGCATATGACTTCTCCATCATTGCGGCTGCGTCGTCGAACTTCGGAGCGTCAAGGCTCGTCATGGCGCGATAGGTCTTTTCGACTCGGTCGAACTTGCGCTCTCTGTCCATGGCGTAGTAGCGTCCCTCGACAGTAGCTATCTTGCCGACGCCTATCTCCTTCATCTTCTGCTCGAGCTCTTCAATGAAGCCCTTGCCGGAGGTTGTGGAGACATCGCGTCCGTCCATAAGGCAGTGGACAAAAACTTTTTCGATGCCGAAATCTTTCGCCATCTTCAGCAGTGCATAGAGGTGGGTGTTGTGGCTGTGAACGCCGCCGTTTGAGAGCAGACCCGCGAGATGAAGCGCGGAGTTGTTCTTCTTGCAGTTCTCCATGGCATCAACGAGAGCAGGATTCTTGAAGAACGAGCCGTCCTCGATAGCCTTGGTTATGCGCACGAGCTCCTGATAAACAACGCGGCCCGCGCCGATGTTGGTGTGGCCGACCTCGCTGTTGCCCATCTGTCCGTCGGGCAGACCGACATCAAGACCCGATGCGCCGATATATGTCATCGGATTTTCCGCGAATATTCTGTCGAGATTCGGCTTCTTCGCTGCGGCGATAGCGTTGCCGTAGGTGTCGGGATTCTTGCCGAAGCCGTCCATGATGCAAAGAAGCACAGGCTTTTTACTCATTTTAACTTTCCTTTCAATTACCGCCGGTTCGGCATGTGACCGACCGGCGGCAAATCTTGTTTATTTTGCGCTTGCGGCGTTGACTATAGCGGTGAACTTCTCTGCGACGAGCGAAGCTCCGCCGATGAGACCGCCGTCGACATCGGGCTGAGCGAGCAGCTCTGCGGCGTTCTTGTCGTTCATCGATCCGCCGTACTGGACAACGATGGCGTCCGCGGCGTCCTTGCCGTAAAGCCTCTCGATAAGAGAGCGGATAACGGCGCAGACCTCGTTTGCCTGCTCGGGAGTTGCGGTCTCGCCCGTGCCGATAGCCCAGACGGGCTCGTAGGCGATGATGATGTTCTTGAGCTCGTCAGCGGATACGCCGCCGAGAGCTATCTCGGTCTGCGCGCTGACTATCTGAGAGGTGATGCCGTCCTTGCGCTCGGAGAGGACTTCGCCGACGCAGAGGATAACTTTCAAGCCCTCGTTGAGAGCGGCTCTGACGCGGTTGCGAACGGTGACATCGGTCTCGCCGAAATACTGTCTGCGCTCGCTGTGGCCTATGATAACATAGGGCACGCCGGCTGCCTTGAGCATCTTCGCGCTGACTTCGCCGGTGAATGCGCCTTTCTCTGCCCAGTGGCAGTTCTCGGCGCCTATCTGTATGTTGCTGCCCTTTGCAGCCTCAAGAGCCGCATAGAGATCGATATAGGGGACACAGCAGACGACCTCGCAGTCAGCGTCCTTTACAAGGGGCTTGAGAGCCTCGATGAGAGCGGTAGCCTCTGCGGGAGTGTTGTTCATTTTCCAGTTGCCCGCGATAACGGGTTTTCTGAGCTGCTTATTCATTCTGAAACTTCCTTTCTTCCTGAAAAATCCCGCGGGTTTGCCGCCCGCGGGCTTAAAATTTGCAGATAATTATTTGTCGTTGAGCGCAGCGATGCCGGGCAGTTCCTTGCCCTCGAGGAACTCGAGAGATGCGCCGCCGCCGGTGGAGATGTGGCTCATCTTGTCGGCGAAGCCGAGCTTCTGAACAGCAGCTGCGGAGTCGCCGCCGCCGATGATGGAGATAGCGCCGCTGTCAGCAACAGCGGTTGCAACGGCAATGGTGCCGCCTGCGAAGTGATCCCACTCGGCAACGCCCATCGGTCCGTTCCAGATAACGGTTCCGCTGCCCTTTATGGCGTTTGCGAACAGCTCGCGGGTCTTGGGACCGATGTCCATGCCCATCCAGCCGTCCGGGAACTCGTCGGAGTTGATGGTCTTGTACTCAGCGTTCTCGGCAAACTCGTTGCTGATAACGTTGTCGATGGGGAGCAGGAAGTTGACGCCCTTGTCAACAGCCTTCTGCATCATTTCCTTTGCAAGCTCGACCTTGTCGGCCTCGAACAGGGAGGTGCCGACATGGTAGCCCTTGGCGACGAAGAAAGTATAAGCCATGCCGCCGCCGACGATAAGGGTATCGACCTTATCGAGGAGGTTGTTGATGACGCCGATCTTGTCGGAGACCTTTGCGCCGCCAAGGATAGCGACGAGGGGTCTCTTCGGATTCTCAAGAGCGCCGCCCATGAACTCGATCTCCTTCTGGATGAGGAAGCCGCAGACTGCCGGCAGATAGTCGGCAACGCCGGTCGTGGAGGAGTGAGCTCTGTGAGCCGAACCGAAAGCGTCGTTTACATAGATATCCGCAAGTGAGGCGAGAGCCTTCGAGAATGCGGGATCATTCTTGGTCTCTTCTGCGTGGAAACGCACGTTCTCAAGGAGCATGACTTCGCCGTCCTTGAGGTTAGCGGCAAGCTCTTTTGCGCTGTCGCCGATAACGTCCTTAGCCATCTTGACATCCTGACCGAGAAGCTCGGAGAGTCTTGCGGCTACGGGAGCAAGGGAGAACTCGGGCTTGAACTCGCCCTTGGGTCTGCCCAGATGGGAGCAAAGGATAACCTTTGCGTGATGATCGATAAGATATTTGATAGTGGGGAGGGAGGCAACAATTCTCTTGTCCGAGGTGATTTTGCCGTCCTGGAGCGGGACATTGAAATCGCAGCGTACCAGCACTCTCTTGCCGGAAACGTCGATATCCTTAACTGACTTTTTGTTAAGTGCGCTCATTTTGATCGTCCTTTCAAAAGTTGAATTTGCCAGCTTTTTACGCTTGCACCACTGATTATTTTATAACATAAATGTAAATATTTCAAGTGTATTTGTATGTATGATACCATGTAAAACAGGCAATTATCCCAAAAGTTTTTATATTGTTTTGCCCGAACCGATTCTTCTTGACTTTGAAGAGCTTATCTGATAAAATATTGAGCGTCAAAAAGCATATACGCCTCCTTAGTTAAATGGATATAACAGCCCCCTCCTAAGGGGCAGTTGAGGGTTCGATTCCCCCAGGGGGTGCCATGAAAAAAGCAGCCGTCAGGCTGCTTTTTTCAAATGAAGCGCACCTGCGGTGCATGAAAAATGAAGTATGGCTTCGCCATATGAAGTTTGACGGAATTACGCTGGGAGCTTAAAGTGCACTTCGCTTCATACGAGCGTCAGCGAGTACTTCATGGCAGCGAAGCTGCTGTTTCATGTTTGCGGTGCAAACGCTTCATTATTACAATATAAATGCTTTGCTGTAATTGAGCAGGTGTCAGCGCGAATAATCTGATTATGGAAGACATTTGTATTCTTAACTGTGTCAGCCCCTCGGACGACTCGCGCGGTTTTATATTTATCTTTTGTCAATGATTTTGTCGATAAGCCCGTAGTCGAGAGCCTCCTGCGCCGACATATAGTTGTCGCGCTCCGTGTCGGCGATTATCTCTTCAACTGATTTTCCTGTGTTCTCGGCGAGAATGCGGGCGAGCCGCTGTTTGTTTTTCTGCATCTGCCCTGATACGATAAGAATATCCGAAGCGGGGCCGCGGACTCCGTCTCCGCCGATGAGCGGCTGATGTATCATGATTTCGGCGTTGGGGAGAGCGATTCGCTTGCCCCTGGCGCCGCCCGCCAGCAAAAAGGCTCCGAAACTCGCCGCAAGCCCGACGCAGATGGTGGACACGTCGCACTTGATGTACTGCATGGTGTCGTAAATCGCGAAGCCCGCCATAATCGAGCCGCCGGGGCTGTTGATATAGAGCTGAATGTCTCTGTCAGGATCCTGCGCTTCCAAAAACAACATCTGCGCAACAATCAGACTGGCGGAAGTATTCGTTATCTCCTCGCCGAGAAAGATAATTCGGTCTGACAGCAGCCGCGAAAAGATATCATAGCTTCTCTCTCCGCAGTCGGTTTGTTCAACAACATAAGGAACGATGCTCATATAAATTTTACTCCTTGATTTCATTCGGCTTCATGCAAAACAGATGAAGCCCCAGCGCCGCGTTGAATCCCGTTGCGGCAAACACGCTGAACCGCTCAATGATGCCGAAATAATCGGCGGGCACGATTTTCATTCCCATCGCGCCGACGAGCATCATGAGAAGCGCGATGCCCGCACAGATTCCGTAAGAGCGGCAGGATTTATTCTTGATTCCTGAGATTATAATCAGCACAAGCGATATTATAGACAGCAGCACCACCGCCGCCGTTATCACCATGTGCATGATATCCTGAAACGCGCCGGCATATCCGCTGCTTGACAGCGGGAACATCCGATAGCCGACCGCCGATATCCATTCCATAACAGCGAACATATATATACCCGTGCGCAGCAGTTTTGTTTTCCGTCCCTGCATGCCGATGCAGACAACTGTTGCGCAAACGACCTCGCACACATTGTAGAGGGCGCTGAGCTGATTCCAAAGCGCCAGCGACGGGGCGTCGGCGGCGCTCAGGTCGCTGACAGCCTGCGTCATCCAATTATATCCCGGATAGGCGAGCGGCGAAAACACCACCGCCGCCGTGTATGAAAGAAAGCTGAGAATACCCAACAGCCCGAGCTTCTGTATCAATGTCTTTTTCATGTTTTTCCTCCTAAAAAAAGCAGCGCATGACCGCTCAAACTGCGGTCAGCACTGCGTCTTTGCGTCCGGCTGATCTATTATCTCTATCTGAAAATTCTGCGCGTTGATAATGCACTCCCGCCTGCACTTGGGGCAGAATAGGGGAAAGTCCCGCAGCACCGTCCGCCTGAGCAGCCGAAGCCGCGTTTTTGCGCCGCAGATCGGGCACAAGACCCATCTTTCTTCCGACTCACTCATGCCTTTCACCGCCCCTATGTACCATGCGGAAAAAGAGCCGCACATGTTCCCTGAGCTTTTCAAGGCACTCGCGTTCTCTCTCCGGCTGTCGGTCGCATATCCCGATGAGCGCCATAACCGGCGCGACATACATCATCGCGAGGGTGTCAGGATTTTCTGCGCAAATTTCGCCTGCGGCAATCAACGCGCGGAAAATATCGGCGTGATATTCAATCAGGCGTTCGGTATATCGCTTTGTGCAAAGCGCCGACAGCTCCGGCGAGCGGAACTGCTCAATTGTCATCATGCGGCGAAAGCGGCTGATGCTCTCATTGTGGAGTGAGTATTCGAAAATCTGCCTCACTTTTTCAAAAAGCATGTCTTCGGTAATCTGCGTGAAAACCGAAATGTCGCGCTCGGCGTTTTGAACATGGATATCTATCTTCCCGGTGTCCGCCTCATACTGCGCTGCCGTGGACTCGACAATCGCGTCAAAAATCGCCTGCTTGCTCGGATAATGATTGTAGAGCGAGGGCGCTTTGATTCCGACCGCCTTTGCTATTTCGCCAACGCTTACGGAATCGTACCCCTGAGTCGAAAACAGCTCAAGCGCTTTGTCCAGAATTTTCTGCTTTGTATCTTCCTGTTTCATTGCCGTCTCCATACTAACTAATGTTCGTTAGCATATATTGTAGCCGTTTTTTGCCGAATGTCAAGAGGGAGACGGTGTGATAATCTCGCTTTTTTTAAAATATCGGGATATCGCCTTTAAAATCGGCGGCCTTTTCCAGCAGCGGTCCCTTTGCGCCCATCGTGAATGCGATGTCGCTGCTGCGGATCGATAAAAGCCGCGCTCCGGGCTCAAGCTGCAAAAAACGCCATCATCTCGTCCGTCAGTTTTATCTCTCCCGCCTCTGAAATTTCCGCCCAGCAGTACGAACGTCCTTTGTAGGGGATGAATGTGCCTGCGGGGGCTTCGTATCGCAAAAGCTCCGGCGTTTCGGTCAGAATGTGCCCCAGCTTCGACGGCAGAAGCAGACCTTTCCGCGTCACGCAGAAGCCGCCTGTGATTTTGCTCCCGGTGAAAAGATAGACCTTTTTCTCCGAGGCTATATTGTACTCGTCAACCGCCTGAGTCGGGAATCTGACTGTTCCGTCAGCGCGAATAATCGACTCTCCGAAAATAAATTTTCCGCCCTTGTTCATCTGCGGCATATGTCCCAAGACCTTTCGACTTCAAAATGGTTTTTGCAATTTTTACAGCCGTTGATTATTTGCCGGAGTTTCTTTTTGTGTTCCCGAGATAGCGGAACACGCGGCTTTTGTATTCGAGATATTCGCTGCCGAATGCGACTGTGAGATATTTTTCTTCCTGCAAAATCTGCAGGTGCAGCGTCACGACCGCGAAAAGCGAGAAGATAACGGTGAGCGGATTGAGATAAATCAGCATCACGCCGATATACATAAAGTCGAAGCCGAGAAAAGCTGGGTTTCGGCTGTATTTATAGATTCCCGTTGTGACAAGCTCTGTTTTCTCGTCGTTGGGGATTCCCGCGCGCCAGCTGTCTTTCATGCATATGACCGAAAGAAGAAAAATAAAGTCTCCGATAATGCCGATGCAAAAGCCCGTAAAACGCGCATTGGCAGGCATATAGTTCCAGCCGAACAATATTGACGCAAGCTGCGCGGCGGGCGCACCGAGCGTCGCGATACCCATCAGCAGCTCTGCCGTGCGAATCGATTTATCTTTCTTGCGCCCGATTTGGCGGGTCGCGATTCCGCGCCGCTTTTGCAGCAGCATCTTGGCAAAATATATGCCGTAAAACAAAATCAAAACAATAACAGCGAGCGCCGCATACGGCAGGTGCTCTTCGAATTGAATTTTCATAGAATAATCAGCTCCAAAAAATCAGCGGAATGATTGAATCGACACCGTCAGGTGCGCGGCGCCGAAAATCGCCATAATAACCGCAGCGGGAATATTGTGCAGCCAGATGGCGGCGCACAAAAAATACAGCACGGGGAATACCGCGAGCGGTATCGGGACAAAGAGAAATGCGCGGTTCAGCAGCGCAATCTCACGACCGCCGGCAAAATAGCGGATCCATACTGCGTAGTATAAAATCAGGAAAAGAGCGGCGAGATAAAACCAAACGCCGCGAAATCTGACAGGCTCGCGGCTGACTAAAATCACTATCGCAAACAGATAGGCGATGCGGCTTACCTGTTCGACAATTTCGACCCAACGGGTAACAGCGGCGGTCTGTTCGACTTTTTCGGCGGGCGGGAAAACGGCATAGGCGATGTTTATCAGCATGGGCAGCGCGAAAACCACAAGCCCTATCCATGAAAAAGATATTTTCAGATTCACAGAACAACACCGGCTTTCACTGCAAAATCGGGCAGCTTTGCGGGCTTGCCGTAAATTGAGATCAGCGCGCGGAACTCCCGCCGGAACGCCTCGCGAAGCTCGGCTTCAGTCAGATTGAGATGGTCGGTGTTGGCGAGAATTGCCAGCCCGTAGGTGAAGTATATCATGTCCTGATGGAAGCGGCGCGCAACATCATGGGAGTAGCCGAATTCATCGACGATAACTTCGATTATCTCCGGAGTTAGGACATCGCTCTGATACTTTCCTTGCTGTTCACCCTCCAAATATAACCAACGAAACAGCTGCTTTTCTTCCGCCGCAAATTTGACAAATCCCATTCCGTAGCTGCTGTAGCGGCTGTCGTTTCCCTCGTGGATGCGCAGCGAGTCCCGCACGCGCTGTGTGTGCATCTGAACGGCGCGCTGTGTTAAGGCGGCTTTCAGCTCATCCATATTTTTGAATGAAAAGTATATCGGCTGCGTCGAACAGCCCAGTTTTTTGGCGACGCTTCGGGCGTTGACGGCGGCAAAGCCGCTTTCGCGCAGCACATCGACCGCGGCGTCAATAATCTCATCTTTTGAAACTTTCTTTACGGCAGGCATAATAGTCACCTCAAAAAATAACATATTGTTATGTATAACATAATGTTATTATACGCCCGCAAGATATCTCTGTCAAGGGACTTCTTATGATTTCAACCGAAAATCTCGCCGCCGATGACGGTACAAAGCAAAAAGCAGAGGATAAATTCCTCTGCTTTTTTGTATTTTTATTTTCCGCTTTCGCCGTAGTTTGAGAGCACGCGGGCTGACGGGTCGTTGACATCGCAGCCCTCCCATGACTTGTTGGGCATCCAGAAATCGACTATCATCTCGGACTGGCCGGGATAGTACTTTTCAAATATCTC
>JBNMIN010000091.1:0-8542 GCA_050873305.1 Oscillospiraceae bacterium | reverse complement strand
TGAAAAAATACAGACAATTCCTTCCAAAGATATTCCAGAGGGCGTGAGTATAAAACCGGCCGCAAACAACAACGGAATAACCGTCACTTTTGGGCACACTTTTAAAATTAACGACCCGATTTATTCAAAGCAGGAATGGAGAAATCCGGCAATAGACCCAAGCATTGAACTCTCGGCAACAATAAGTGGTTTCAATGTCAGTGTCCATAATGTCGGAAAACTGCTGCTTAGTAAAAAAGCGGTGGGAAATGTGAAACTTTCATATAAAACGGAGTTTACTGCAAATGCAAAAGCGGAATTTAGATATAGCCCTGCAAATAACGGAAACGGCGGACTTAAAATTGACTTCAAAGATAAAAAGGTAACCGGAAACTTTTTTGCTAATATTAAAAACGCGAGATTTACCGGAGGTTCTGCAGGCGGGTCAAAAAGCATAAAGTTGGCTCAGGTTATAATTCCGTTGGGCAGCGGATTTACCATAGGCGCAACATTATATTTGGAAATCAGGTTTGATGGAACAATAGATCTGAAAATTACGCAGAGCAATGCATATGAACTTACCATAAAAAAGACAAGCTGGTTCAGTTATAGAGCAAATGCAGCAAACCTGTCAACGACGGACACGGATTCACATGTCAATGCAAATGTTACAATAGCGCTCGCGTTGAATCCTAATGTTGGTTATTTTGGCGATCCGATTATAGATGGGGAGATAAAGGCAAAATTTGAGATTGATGCCGAAGCAAGATTCTTTTCTCATGATGAAAAACCGCAATCCGAATATGTGTATGTTACCAAATATACGGCGGATGAATGGAGTAAAAGCGGCGAGTTGAAGTATTGCATAGGTATTGATTATAATTTGAATTTTGAAGGAAATTTGCTGACGGAAAAAAGCAGAGTGGGTAAATTTGTTATTAAAACCCTGAAAGCAAAATCGGTTTCAATGTTTAAGCCTATAAATCTGTGGTCACACTCGTCGCACTTTGAAGACGGAAAATATATGTCAAACTGTACACGAGACGGCAGCGGACAAACCGCTGTTGAGGTTAACGGTCAGGGAAAAATATATCTGGAAAAATACAAAAGTATAGTTCACGAAGGTAACGAGGAAAGCGTGTCAATAACTTCACTTCCATTAAGCGACAAGGATATTAAAAATAAGGGCGGTATCAAAGTAAGTATAGCAGACCCCAACATAGCCGAAGTCAGATACAATAAAACGAAAAAAACAATAAGTATAGTAGCAAAACATGAGGGATCAACGGAGATAACAGTTATAATTGAACGCAATAAAAAAAGGACAAGGTTCTATGAGCAAAAAATATCGGTTACCGTTGAAAAAGGCCTTGAAAATCAGTCGGTTGCTTATTTTGATAAAAAGTCGTTGATGGATCATGTTTTTTATTCAATTTAGTCAAATGCACTTGTTTATGTGGAGGTCACGGATTTGTATATTCAAATTATAATAATTTTTGTGCTTCTCGGTATTTCAATGGCGCTTCATGCGGTTACAATTTCAATGCTTTTGAAAATCCGCAGGGAAGGTACCGGTCCGATGCAGGATCGCAGGGAAACGAGGTCTGCATCAAACAGGGGCAAAGCGCAGAAAACGCCGTATCCTAACAATCAGGATGTGAGAATAGTTTTTTGCAAAAACTGCTCTGCGCCGTTCAGCTCTAAATACGGAGTCTGTCCGAAATGCGGAACGCCGAGATAACTGTTTTGAGAGGTTGAACATATGGCTGTAAATGTAAATGCGGCAAGGGATCAGGCGAATCAGATAACAAATCAGATAGCCGGTCTCAAACGGGCAAAAACACAATTGACAGATTATAAATCGTCACTTGTCGCAAACTGGAGCGGTGCAGAGGTCAGGTATGTCTCAAAGGGCATCGATCAGGTAATCAGGCAGATAGACGATGTTATTAATCGGCTAACTTCTTTGAGCAACGCTATAAAATCGGCGGCGGCAGCAGTCAAGCGGGAAGAAGATGCTGCGGCAAGAGCAAAAGCTCAGGCAGCTGTCAGGGCAAAGGCTCAGAGAATTGCCAAAGCCAAGTCCGAGTTTGAAAAAGCGGAAGCGGAATACAAGAAAAAGAAAGAAGAGCTGGAGCGGTTAACAAAAAATGACGATGACGCTTCGGGCGAATTCGATATTCTGTCGAGGGCTTCAAAAATTTTTAAGAACTTTGAAAAAATTCGAAAGCTTAACGAAGAACTTGAAAAGAGCAAAGACCTTATGGAGAGCAAACGCCGTATATGGGATAATGCGCGGCGATAAGACCGCGGATATAAGATTTAAGGGGGTGAGCGCTGATGGGAACAATAAAAATAAATGTTCCGGCTGTTCTCAATGCCGGCAGTCAGGCGAAAAAGGCAAAGAAAACAGTTACGACTGCAAATCAAAACATCCGGTCTATAAAAAACAGGATAGATCCGAAAATAATCAATAAGGGTGATTTATCCGCGAAATTCAGAAATATAGACTCTCAACTAAAGTTGGTGTCGCAAAAAATTGACCGGATAAACTCTTTTGCGGATAGCAGCGCCAATAAATATTACCGTACGGAACAGCGGGTGAGGCGCTCAGTGCCTGCTGCGGTAGGAGTCAGAAAGAAAAGCTTTGGCGGAGGATCGGGAGGCGGCAGAATACCGTACACCGAATATGACGGTCGAGTTGAGGCGAGAGACAGAGGCGAGCTGATCAAAAGTCTCGGCGTGATGTGCGTCGGAAGCTCGAATGCAATAGCAGACAAAGTAAAAAGTATTTACTCCGTGCTCAAAAAGGACTATGATGCGCGCGGAAATACTTTTAAAGTCTGGCATTACGGAAAAGCTATTTTGGGCGAAGGAAAAGCTATCACAAAAATTGCCGGCGGAATAGGCGCCTGCTTTGTAGGCGAAATTCCGATCGGCGTAGTTATGCTTATAAGCGGCACAAATGATTTTGTGAATAACACGGCAGATATGTATTTTCTTTCTGAAGGATTATATGAAGAAGTCGGCGTCAATTGGCTCAAGGATCTTCTGATCGAAAACGGAGAGAGCATTGGAAAAGACTTTTTCGGAAATGCTCAAGTCGGTGCCCTTATAGGGAAACTGGTATATACGGGCGTAGATTTGGTAACATTCCTTGACGGGCTCGATAAAATGATTTCAGCCTTCGGGAAGGCCAACACGGTTCTTACCGGTAAGCCGAAGCTGTCACCGATATGGGGTGAGGCCACATACAGCGACGTGCTCGACAACAAGATTTCGTTCAGTATGGATCCGGAATTTTTTATAAGGAAACTTATGAAAGTAGATCCAAGTTCAGACGGAAATATATTATATGAGTGCTGCAGGAGAATATATAAAACATTCAGATCTGCATACAAATTAGGAAAACTCGCAATAGATAATTGAAAGGGGCTATAAATATTTATGGAAAGCAGCAGGCTGCTGCCTATAGGCAGTGTTATAACTTTGACCGATGCAGAGAAAAAATTGATGATTATCGGAACAGAGGTTGAGCGCGAGGATGATGAGAATATATACGATTATGTCGGAGTTCCCTTTCCTGAGGGATATATCGACAGCGAGATAATGTTTTTGTTTATGCATGATGACATTGAGTCAATTGATTTTGTCGGATTTATCAATTCTGAGGTTCAGGCATACAGAAGCCGTCTCAACGAGTTGGCAGATGAAAAATAAACGGAAACAGAGAGCAAAAAAATGAACTTGACATATGCATTATTTACAGATCGCGGAGACCGGGCCGTCAACGAGGATTCAATAGGGGTTTGCAGCAAAGAAAACGAACATTGTTTTGTTCTTTGCGACGGACTTGGCGGTCACGGTATGGGAGATGCGGCGTCTTCACTGGTTGTAGAGGTTTTCGAGGATCAATTTGAAAAAAGCGGCAACTCATCGGATTTTCTCGCATCAGCTTTTATGGCGGCCCAAGATATTCTTATGGCCAAACAAATTGAGCTGAAAGCTCGGCACAAAATGAAGACGACGGCTGTTTCCTTAGTGACAGATGAAAAAAACGCTTATATCGGTCATGTGGGGGATTCCAGAGTTTACATATTCGGAAAAAACAAGGTCTATAAAAGAACATTGGATCACAGCATTCCGCAAATGCTTGTGCTTTCCAAGGACATAAAGGAATCCGAGATACGTAATCACCCTGATCGAAACATCGTTCTCAGAGTTATGGGTATAGAATGGGACGAGCCAATGTTTGATCTGATGAAGCCGGTGCCGCTTAAAAAGTGCCATGCGTTTCTTCTTTGCTCAGATGGTTTTTGGGAGCTGATAGAAGAAAGAGACATGTGCGCACTTCTGAAGACATCTGCAACCGTTGAAGATTGGCTGAGCCGCATGGTTCAGGTCGTTAGGGAAAGCGGTAAAGACAGAAATATGGATAATTTTTCGGCGATAGCTGTGTGGTGCGACAAATAACCGGAAGGAGAAGCATATGCAGAAAAGAACAGCCTATTGTGAAAATCCCATATGCTCGCTTGCAGTTCTTTCGGTAATGGGTGACCGAACGGATCAACAGGACGATTTTGGCTATATGCTCGATGATGAAAGAAGTCTGATTATTGTTTGTGATGGAATGGGCGGTCACGAGGGAGGCCGTCTGGCGAGCAATGCGGCGGTGAACAGATTTATATCACAATATAAAAGTGCACCAAAAAACTCTGAAATAATTCCGTTTTTGGAGGATTGTACGGCTTTGGCCAATGCGGATGTACTAAATCTGAAAACATCCTCCGGTGAAAAGTTGAATGCAGGAAGCACACTGGTGGTCGCTATGCTGGATAGCAGCAGAAATCTGTATTGGAACTCTGTTGGCGACAGCAGACTGTATCTTTTCAGAGACGGAGATTTTGCACAGATAACGCAGGATCATAACTATACAACTGTACTGCTTGAAAAACTTAATGCCGGAATGATAGATCGGGAGGAATTTAATTCCGAAAACCTGAAAGGCGAAGCGCTGATCAGCTTTTTAGGCATTTCCGGTTCGCCTCTTGTTGATTATAACAATCTGCCGCTGCCCCTATTGTCGGGGGACAGGTTGGTGATAATGTCCGACGGATTATATAAAGTATTGCCCGATGCGGATATCCTGAATATTGTCAATAATTTCAGCAATGTCAATGAAACCGCAATGGCGTTGGAGATAAAAGCCGAAAAGATGGCAACAAAAAACGGGATCAGCAGAGATAATACAACGATAGCGGTTTTAAAAATCAAATGATGGAGGAATTGTTATGAATGTCACGATGTGCACCAACAATCATTATTTCGACAGCGATATGTATGATGTTTGTCCGATCTGCGGCGCCGGTGTAAAAGCAAATAATTTTTCGGATTCCGGGAAAAAATCTTCGGGATCGCCCAAATTCGGCGGTCTGTTTCATAAGAAGAAAAATACAGAAGAAAGGGCGGCAGAACCCGTATCAAGGGGAAACTCTGTCAGCATGCCCGAGTCATTTTCACAAAGCGATAAAAAAATGCCGGTATATAGTAATCAGGTGAGCGGGACGACGGGCGGCGGCGGTCTGCAGCCCATAGGAGGACAACCGAATTCAGAGAAGACCATCGATTTCTGGAATGTGAACAAAAGCAGCCGCGAGGACAGAGAGCCCGCCGTAAACACGGCAGTAAATTCAGTGCCGGAGCCTTCAGTCTCTGCAAATGATTCGGAGAAGGATAGCGGAGAATCGGACAAAAGTGAATCGGCAGCGGCGGAACCGGAGCAGAGCAGATCCTCACTGTTGGACGCAGTCAAAAAGGTTTCTGCAAATACGGACGAGAAAACCATAAGTTATTTCAGTGCAGCAAACAAGAAAATGCTGAGCAGCGATACACCAAAAGGTCCGGTTGATCCGGTTGTTGGGTGGCTTGTATGTGTGAGCGGTCCGCATTTTGGAGACAGCTTTTCAATTGTTTCCGGCAAAAATTCAATCGGGCGCAGCACAGAAAACAAGATAGTAATCAGTGGAGACAACACGGTTTCGCGGTCAAAACACGCATTGATTATCTATGAGCCGAAGAAACGAAACTTTTTTCTTCAGCCCGGAGACGGAAGCGGACTTACATATCTCAACAACGACGATGTTTTTGAAACGAAGCTTATAAGTGCAAAGGATATCATAGAAATAGGTTCAAGCAAATTCATGTTCGTTCCGTTATGCGATGAAAGTTTTTCGTGGAGCGATTATGAGGAGAAGGAGCAATAACATGAAGAGATGTTTTTCCTGTTTTAAGGAGTTCAACGAAAGCCTTTCGGTTTGCCCTTATTGCGGACACGTTGAAATAACAAAGGCTGAAGAACCGATATATCTTGCTCCGGGAACAATGCTTGCAAACAGATATATAGTAGGTGAAGTGGTAGGTGCAGGCGGCTTCGGTATTGTCTACAAAGCCTGGGATACGAAGTTGGAAACAATAGTGGCTGTCAAAGAGTTCTTTATCAGCAGACTTGTCACCAGAGCAGAAGGTCTGAAAAATGTTATCATTTCAAAGAAGTCAAAAGATGAGTTCGATTACAGAAAAGAACGCTTTCTTGCCGAAGCCAAAAATATGGCGAAATTCGGATCGCACAGAAGTATACCGAATGTTTTTGAGTTTTTTGAAGAAAATAACACGGCATATATAGTCATGGAGCTGTTGCACGGAATGGCGCTTAATGATTATCTGAACCAGAAGGGCGGAAAGATTGATGTGGATTTCGCCATAGTTATTGCAACTGAAGTCGGAAAGGCATTGAGCTCCCTGCATGCCGAAAATATAATTCACAGAGATGTTGCGCCGGATAATATTTTTATCTGTACCGGCAAGGAGATCAAAATAAAGCTGATGGATCTCGGTGCGGCAAAGCTCGCGGACAGCACCGATGATGTCATTGATATTATTCTCAAGCCGGGATACTCACCTCCGGAGCAGTACGATAACACAAAGAATATAGGCCCGTGGACAGATATCTATGCGCTCGGTGCGACTCTTTATATGATGCTCACCGGCGTTAAACCGGATGAATCAACAAACAGAAAAATATCGGACGAGCTGATGCCGGTTAATGAGCTCAACCCTGCGGTTTCGGAAAATTTGAGCAACACTGTGATGAAGGCAATGGCGGTGGAACGTCACATGCGCTTTAAAAATGTTGATGATTTTCTGCGCGCTCTGAGCGGCGAAAGAAAGGTTATGCCGCTTTCAAAAGAGAAGAAGGTCAGAAAGCTGAAACAATTCCTTGGCATAATGGCTGCATGTATTGTAGTTGCTGTTGTGTCAGCCGTCACGTTCAAAATATATTCCGGCCAAAAGGCGAATGAATATCTTGAGGCTGCAGATATAACGGTTTGGGTTATTCGGGAACATGATCAAAATGATATTCTGAAAACGATATGTGAAAATAATTTCAGGATGCAGGAGGGCAATGAAAAGGTAACGATCACAGTTGTTTCTTTCACGCAGGAAGAGTACGAATCCCGCCTCAAAGAGGCATTGGAATCGGATAGTGGAGGAAAACCCGATTTGTACGAGAGTACGGGAGTTTCTGAAGATATAACCAATTTTGACGCGGAACCCTTGGATGCGGTTATAAGCTCCTCCGAGTTTAAAAGCTGTGAGCTTCTCAAGAAAAACTATAACAAAATTTACAATACAAAAAAGCGTATGCCGCTTGCGGTGAATCTGCCGGTTGCATATGTGTTCGGAAAAAGTTACACGGATCAGTATTTTTACGATATTTCGGATTTCTCTGCGCAGAATGTGAAGTCTGATATTGGAATGTCCGACTTAATAACAAAGAATTTCGGAAATATAGAGATGTGTGATTTCAGTGAAATTTCTCAAGCGGACGATCTGTCAGGAACAGTCCTTGTTTCTTCAATAGAGATGCTGAATCCTATTACCGCCCTTAACTATAGAAACGAGAAATTTTCTTTCAAATGTGTATACCCGGAAAAAGATTCTTTGTTCTGTGAATTTACATATGAATGGAGCATATCGGACAGAACATCGCAGGCAGAAAAGAAAGCTGCGGAAAAGCTTCTGCGATATATGCTCAATAATGATTATCTGAGCAAGCTGTGCTCTGACAAAATACCCGTCAGCGTCAATGCACTCAACAGTGCAAAATTCGGCGCGGTGGCGGATATATATCCTAACTTTACCTTTGAGGAGGAATAATAGTGAAAAGATGTTTGGGGTGTATGGAACAATATGATGATGCGCTCAATGTATGCCCGCATTGTGGATATGTATGCGGAACTCCGGCTGAGGAGTCAATACATATGCAGCCCGGGACGCTGCTGCACGACAGATATATTGTCGGCAGAGTTCTCGGATACGGCGGATTCGGAGTGACATATATAGGCTGGGACGGAAAACTTGAGCAGAAAGTTGCAATAAAGGAGTATCTTCCCGGCGAGTTCTCAACGAGAATGCCCGGTCAGTCCCAGGTAACGGTTTTCAACGGCGATAAGAGCGAACAGTTCCGTGACGGTTTGAAAAAGTTCGTCGAGGAGTCGAAGAG
>JBNMIN010000090.1:0-8816 GCA_050873305.1 Oscillospiraceae bacterium | reverse complement strand
GTTCTGCTCTTTACTTTACCAAGAAACTTTCGTTTCCCGGAATTACTTTTTGCGTCTCTAAAGACGCGAATCTCAGGGTTCCTTGTTTCTTTCGTTGTTTAATTTTCAAGGTACTCGGCACTCTCATTTTCAAACGTTCCTGCGCTCTCGCGCTGTCCCGTCCCTCAAGTGCTCGACTATATTACCACTCCCAGCTCCGTTTGTCAACACCTTTTTTCAACTTTTTTGCCCTTTTTCTTAACTTCTTTTACACTTATCCGGGCGTTTCGAGCTTCATATACAAAATAAGTGCCGGCAGAGCACAAAGATTGCTGCCGGCACTATATAATGTATATTATTCTTTGAGCTTTCCGAACATTATCGCTCCGGTAACGGCCGTTGCGGCGAGCGAAAGCACCGCGGTCAATATCTTATACCCTCTGCTCACTGTTCGTCCTTCTTTCCGTGCTCCGCGAGTAGACGCTGCTTCTCGTCCCAGAGTTTCTGCGAGAGGTCGACATAATAGTTATGCGGATTGTCGAATCTCAGCACCTCGTCCCAAAGGGTGTCGATCTGCTCGGCGCAGTGCTTCTTCACCTCGTCAAGCGGCGGGCACTCATAGACGCACTCGCCCTCTTTGAAGAGCTGGACGGTCAGCGGCTTTGCAACATAGTTTTCGACTATCTTTCTCTTCCATGTGAAGTCGGGGTCGAAAATTTCATAGGGCTTTGTATCGTCGATGACTTCGTTATTGAGGGTCACGAGGTCGGCGATAGCCTTGCCGGTCTCGCGGTCGAAAAGTCTCCACGGCTTTTTGAAGCAGGGAGTAGATATTTTGGCGACATTGTCGCTTATCTTTATTCTCGGGCATATCTTGCCGTCCTTCTCAACGGCGCAGAGCTTGTACACTCCGCCGAGGACGGGGCTCGAAGATGAGGTTATAAGTCTCTCGCCGACGCCGAAGGAGTCGACCTTTGCGCCCTGGCCGATCATATCTCTGATGAGATACTCGTCAAGCGAGTTGGACGCGACTATCGTGCAGTCCTCAAAGCCGGCTTCGTCGAGCATTTTGCGCGCCTTGCGTGAAAGATATGTGATATCGCCGCTGTCGAATCTGATGCCCTTGGGTCTGTAGCCTCTGGGCAGAAGCTCGCGCTTGAACGCTTCGATAGCGTTGGGCACGCCGGATTTGAGCGCGTTATAGGTATCGACGAGCAGGACGCAGTTGTCCGGATACTCCCTGGCATAGGCGCAGAACGCCTCGAGCTCGGTGTCGAAAAGCTGAACCCAGCTGTGCGCCATAGTGCCGAGCGCGGGCACGCCGAACATGATATCCGAAACGGCGCAGGCGGTTCCGGCGCATCCGCCGATATATGCCGCACGGGCGCCGTAAATAGCGGCATCAAAGCCCTGGGCGCGGCGCGAACCGAACTCCATTATCGGTCTGCCCTGCGCGGCGCGGACTATTCTGTTCGCCTTGGTGGCGATAAGGCTCTGATGATTGATGCACAGAAGCACCATCGTCTCCACAAACTGAGCCTGCATTATCGGTCCCTTGACAGTAACTATCGGCTCGCCGGGGAATATCGGAGTGCCTTCCGGGACAGCATAAACATCGCAGCTGAATTTGAAATCGGCAAGATAATCGAGAAATTCTTCAGAGAATCCCCTGCCGCGGAGATATTCGATATCCTCGGGCGTGAACTTGAGCCCCTTGAGATATTCGCAGAGCTGCTCGACGCCCGCCATGATGACATATCCGCCGCCGTCGGGCACTTTGCGGAAGAACATGTCGAAATATGCGACGGTGTCCCCCATGCCGTTTTTGAGATAGCCGTTTGCCATCGTCATTTCATAGAAATCGACGAGCATCGTCAGATTTCTTCCCTTTAACGAGTTGAGTGAATCCATGAGAAAGAGTCCTTTCGTTTTATCGTTTATAAACAGTAAATAAACTTTTATATTTTCCGGCGCAAATCCCTTTCGGAATCACGCTTTTAAATCGTGCTTATCCTTATTTTTTCTGAAAATGCCCCGATTTTTCACAGCAAATCAACATTTTTTATCAAATTATCATCTTTTATCATTAATTTTTTCGGAATGTGGCAAATCTCATTCAAATTGTAAATAAATTATAATTCCTGAAGAAAAACTCTTGCATTGTAATTTTTCGTATGATATAATAAAGCCAGTGAAAGCCCGAGCGGACAAAAATCCGTCGGATTTTGCTATACCCGCCTAAATTGTAGGCGGAAGAATATAGGAGGTAGGAGTTATGAGAATCAGAAAGCAGGCGCTCGGAGACAGAAACATTGTCGGAGCAAAGATCGAGCAGAAGAGAAAGAGCATGGGCATGAAGCAGAAGGATCTGCTGACTCAGCTCCAGATCAAGGGCATCGACCTCAACGCATCGGGTCTTTCAAAGCTCGAAGGTCAGCTTCGTTATGTTACCGATTTTGAGCTCAAGGCTATCTCGGAAGTTCTCGGTATGTCTTACGAAGAGCTTCTCGGCTGAGATCACCTTTCTGAAAGAAAGAACTGTATTTCGATACAGTTCTTTCTTTTTTTGCTCATTTTTTCGCATTGAGGCGAACAACATATGCGACCGCCTCGCAGATGACGGATATCGACACGAAAACACACATTGTAATCAGCGACCAGCGCAGCTCGATATGCCCGCGTGCGTTGAGATCGCAGAGGATCTCAATAAATATAAGGAACGCTCCGACTTCGGCAGAGAGCAGCGCGGGGATATGTATGCCAGTGGCTATCTTTTTGGATATCAATCCGGTAGTCAGCGCGACCATGCCGCATATCACGGCGCAGATTGGCACGGCGTAGCTGTAATACCAGCTGATAACGCCCTGCATTTTTGCAATATAAAGAAGATAGAGTGCGAGCACGACGAAGCAGATACCCGCAGTCACGGGTGCGGGAGTCACGCGCAGAACTGGCAGGACAAGGAACACCCACGCGACGGCGATAGCGCCGAGGACATAGCCCGCCCAGAATTTATCGCCGGGGTTCAGGATATTGACGACGGTGCAGATCATTGCCGGGAACACCATGAACGCCGAGAATATTACGGCATAGCTCTTCGCGGTCTTTGTCGCTTTTCCGAGATGGAACTTCTTCTTATTATCGGGCTTCTCCACCTTTTCTTCAGCGCGCTCGCACGCGCCGCAGTTCGGGCAGACGCCGGTTTTCTCGTCAACAACAGCTCCGCATTTTGTACAGAACATCGCGGCACCTCTTTTCAAGTGTATAATAGTGTTGTATACTGTTTAATGGTATCATAAAACGGCAAAAAAAACAATCCCGGGAGGCGACAAAATGAAAATACTGATAGATGCGGACGGCTGTCCTGTAGTTGACATATGCATAAAATCGGCAAAGCGGCACGGGATCGAATGCCTCATTCTCTGCGACACATCGCACATATTCGAGCGCGAGGGCGCAAAGACCGTGACGGTCTCAAAGGGCGCTGACAGCGTCGACTTCAAGATAGTAAACCTCCTCGAACGCGGGGACATCGTAGTCACGCAGGACTACGGACTCGCGGCGATGTGCCTTGCCTGCGGAGCGAGCGCGCTCAATCAGAACGGGCTGATATACACCCCAGACAACATCGACGCGCTGCTGAATTCACGCTACGAGACAAAGAAGATACGAATGGCGGGCGGCAGAATAAAAGGTCCGCAGAAGCGCCGCCCGGAGCAGAACGAGGAATTTGAAAAGGCGCTTGAAAAAATAATTGGATAAACAAGCAAAAATCCGCTCCGAAAGGAGCGGATCATTATTTTTTACAGCAGGCAGACGCCCTGCGCTCTGAATGCATCAATAGTCTCCTGCGGCCAGATGGACGCCTGGACTTCGCCGATGTGAGCCTTTCGCAGGAAGAACATGCACATACGGGACTGGCCGATGCCGCCGCCCATGGTCAGCGGAAGATTACCGTTGAGCAGGTCGCGCTGGAACGGAAGCTCAGCGCGCTCGGGGCAGCCTCTCTCCTCAAGCTGATACGCGAGCGACTCGGCGTTAACGCGGATGCCCATGCTCGACAGCTCATACGCCATATCGAGCAGAGGATAATACACAACTATATCGCCGTTAAGACTCCAGTCGTCATAGTCCGGGGCGCGTCCGTCGTGGATGTCACCGGAGCGGAGCTTGCCGCCGATCTGCATGATAAACACTGCGCCCTTGTCGCGGGCAATTTCGGTCTCGCGCTGCTTGGGAGTCAGGTCGGGATACATATCCTCGAGCTCCTGTGTGGTGATGAACGATATCTCATCGGGCAGGAACTTGCCGACGAAATCGTATTCCTCGGCGATATAAGTCTCCGTGTGGCGCAGGCTCCTGTAAATCGCGCGAACGGTTCTCTTGAGGGTATCGACATTGCGCTGCTCGGGAGTTATTATCTTCTCCCAGTCCCACTGGTCGACAAAGACGGAATGGAGATTATCCGTATCCTCGTCGCGGCGTATGGCGTTCATGTCCGCATAGAGACCCTCGCCGGGCTTGAAGCCGTAATCTTTGAGGGCGCGGCGCTTCCACTTTGCGAGCGACTGGACAATTTCAACATCGCTGTCCATGTCTTTTATATCGAACGCAACGGGGCGCTCGACGCCGTTCAATGTATCGTTGAGTCCGGAATCCGAGCGCACGAAAAGCGGCGCGGAGACGCGGGTAAGATTGAGCTGGATAGCGAGATCCCTCTCGAAGAAATCCTTGACCTTTTTGATAGCCACCTGAGTCTGTCTGATATCGAGCAGGGGCTTATATCCTGCCGGAAGATAGCTTGAATCCATGTCATCACATCCCAAAATAAAAAACTAATATATATAATAGCATCATATCGCGCCTTGTGCAATAAAAATTTTGCACATTAAAGTAAAAAAGGGCAGCCGATTTATTGGGCTGCCCTCTTGTATTTCAGATATCGAGTCCGGGCACGTTGCCGGTCAGGAAGCGAACCAGCTGCCAAACGACCGTGCCGAACACATTGCCGAAGCTCTGACGGTAGAAATTATAGTCCACGCCGGGAGTCAGGATAACGGGTTCGGTATTCTCACCGAGTCCGAGGTTTTTGAGCAGAATGAGCATATGCCTTGCAAGCTCGACATTACCCTTTGCGTTCGGGTGGACGCAATCGTCCGCCAGAAGCTCGGTGTTATGCGAAATGACCGCGCTCGTGTCGAATATAACGACATCGTCATGCTTTGCGGCGAACTTGTTGAGCATAGCGTTTATACGCGAAACCGCCTTGATAAACGGAATATGTCCGAGACCCTTCCAAGCGCAGTAGATATTGTCGAATATCAGCGTCGCATCGGGATTTATCTCGCGGATGAGCGAATAGATAGTGTTGAAATCGTCGTAGATTCCGTAGGCAATCTCGTCGAGCTTCTTGTCGTTTGTTCCGAACAGCGCGCCGATGGTTATCCAGACGACATCCTTGCTCGCGAGGTAGTTGTTCGAGCCGATGCAGATGTTTATTACATCCGCCCACGCGATGCTCTCGCGGAACTCGTCAACGGTCTCAATCTTTCTGATAAGATCCTGCGTATCGTTTGCGACCTGAGCGAGGTTGCGGTAATTGTAGCCGTTGGTGTCGGCGACTATCTTGCCGTAAGCCGCGTCCTCTTTGTTCTCAACGCCGAAACCCTCGGCTATCGAATCGCCGAGCACGAGGAAGTTGAGCTTGCCGCCGTCCTGCGGTGCGGCGAAGGCGAGGCACTGGAGCGACGCCGCTATCATAACAATGCAGAGCAGAACCGCTGCAATTTTCCTGAATTTTTTCATTTTTATCACCCTCAAAGGAAAGCATAGTATTAATATAGAGAATACATTTTTTGACAGAAAAAGTCAAGAGGGTCAAGGGAGAAAGAGAAAATCTGCGTATGAGTTTTATTCGGTTTTGTGTGACTTAAAAATCGAAAAAGGCACTTGCTTTTGCAAGTGCCTTTTTCTGGCGCAGAAGGAGAGACTCGAACTCTCGCGCCGGTTTCCCGACCTACGCCCTTAGCAGGGGCGCCTCGTCACCAACTTGAGTACTTCTGCATGGTAACTTATATTATAAAGTTTTGTTGTTGTCGCTGGCGGAGAGAGTGGGATTCGAACCCACGGTACGTTGCCGTACGACGGTTTTCAAGACCGTTCCGTTATAACCACTTCGGTATCTCTCCATAAAGCGTAAGTTATTCTAACATAAATCAAAGACCTTGTCAACGCTTTTTTGCGCGAATTTTTATTATTCTCCCGCCTCAGCAGAGCGTCAAGGCTCACGCCGAGAGTGTCGGCTATGGCGATGATTTCGATATCGGTCACGAAGCGCTTGCCGCATTCAATGCGCTGGACGGCGTTTTTGTCTATATCAAGCCCGGCAAGCTGGAGCGCATCGGCGAGCTGGCGCTGAGAGAGTCCCATATTTTTGCGCAGAGAGGCTACATTCTTTCCGCAAATATTGTTCAGCCCGTCTTTTGCTTTGTTGATGAACATAAAACAGCCTCTGAGACATTCAGTGCTTATTTAGCATTATATTCTCTTGCCGCAAATATGTCAATCGCCGTTATATAAATAACTTCCCTCTCGCGGCAATTTGTGATATGATTATCGCAGATAAGATAACGGAGGGAACACATGGACACAAAAGAACTGCTCGGCAGGGTCTGCGGGAGCATAAGCGATAACGAAATCTGCATTTATGACTGCGGCGACGGCGCGTATATGCGGCTGATAAAAAACGCGGCGGAATCGGATTTTTCAAAAATCTGCGGCGAGTGCGAGAAACTCGGATACACGCTCTTTCAGCGCAACGATATTGAAGAAAACATCCACGCATCGTACCGCGGGGATATGCTCATCCACGCATATTTCTGCCCGACCGAAAAAATTCTGCGCGTCATATGCGACCCGTATTCCGTTGAATTCGAGCGCGAAGAGCCGAAATATGAGTGCAGATGCCACAGCGCGTTGTGGCAGTTCGAGAACGACCACTCGTACATCGACTGCGGTATGTGCTATATCCTGCGCTGCGCGGACAACAGCTTTTTTATTATAGACGGCGGGCATTTTCTTCAGCCCAACGACCACAAGAGAATATACCGCTTTCTGCGCGAGCGCACGCCCGACGGCGAGCGGACTGTCATAGCCGGCTGGTTCTTCAGCCACGCGCACGACGACCATGTGAGCCAGTTCGTTGATTTCATTCGTGAATACGGCTCGGCGGTCGACATCGAAAAGCTCTATTACAATGACGCGCCGATAGACCACCGCGACAACATGAGCTGGGGCGAGGCGAACAAAAAATACATAAGGCGGTTCGAAGAATGTGCCCGCTCCTGCGGAATACCTACTGTAAAACTGCACACGGGTCAGCGGTTCTTCGTGCGCAACCTGCGCTTTGACGTGCTCTGCACGCAGGAGGATGTCTGGCCGAAGAGCCTCGAAAACTTCAACAACACCTCATGCGCGCTCGCGCTCGAAGCGGACGAGACAAGAATAATCTTCCCCGGCGACGCCGCCGATGTCGAGAGCGACATAATGACGGCGCGCTACACCGCAAAAACGCTCGGCTGCGACATCATGCAGCAGTCCCACCACGGACACAGCGGCACATCGCCCGAGTTCTATCAAATGGCGAACGCCAAGACCGTGATGTTCCCGATAACAAAGATAAAATTCGACGAGGAATATCCGAAGCAGGAGGCGAACAGGGTCGCCTGCTCGATAGCGGAGGAATATTTCATTGCCTCGGACGGAACGGTCGAATTCCCCCTGCCCTACAAAGTCGGCAGCGCAAGAATTTATCCCGACGAGACATTTGAAAACTTCGCGGCGATAAAAATTCTATGGGGCTATGACTACCCCGACGAATACAAAAAACAGCTCTTTGAAGAATTTCTCAGGCGCGGCGGTCTGCCCGCTCTCGACGAGATTGAAGCGTAATATGCAAAAAGATCCGCACCAGAAAAAGGTACGGATCTTTGATTTTTTATCAGTAGCCTATCGCGACGGCGCCGAGCATCGCAAGCGCGGCGAGACCGAACTCCATAACGAACAGTTTCCACGACCAGCGCAGATATTTGCCGTAAGATATGCCGACCATGCCGATAGCGATGACCATTATTCCGCTCGTGGGATAGAGAATATTGCAGAAGCCGTCGCCCATTGTGAACGCGAGGACTATCGACTGCCTTGTCAGCCCGAGCAGATCGGCGAGCGGCAGAACTATCGGCATTATCAAAAACGCCTTTGCTGTGCCGGAGCCGACGATAAATTCGAGCGCGACAACGAAGAGGAATATCGCGAACAGCGCACCCGTTTTGGACATCGACGAGGTGAGATTATAGACATGATAGAGTATCGTGTGGATTATGTTGCCCTCCTGCAGGACATAGGTTATCGAGAGGATAGCCCAAATCATCGGCAGGCAGGGAGCTATAGTCTTGACTCCCTCGAGGAAGCCGCCGCCGAGAGCTTTGCCGCGGATGCCCGCGATATATCCCGCCGAGATTCCGCCGACGGTGAAGAGAATAGCCATGCCGACGAGCGGAAGATAATTTATCAGCTCTTTTACCGAGGCGCTTATCGCGTCGACCTTTTGGAGCGCGAACGACACCGCGACTATAAGTAATACTCCGCCGACGCAGCCGACGAATGTCTTTGTCGCCTTTTTGAGCGCGGGATTGTTGAGCGCCTCATCGTCTACTTCCGCCCCGAAGCGCACGCGCAGCTCCTTATCGCTCTCATAGCAAAGGGACTTCTCGGGATTCTTCTCTATCTTCTTGGCGTAGACTATTAAAAACAGCACGAGCGACGCATAGACGCAGACG
>JBNMIN010000089.1:0-8879 GCA_050873305.1 Oscillospiraceae bacterium | reverse complement strand
TCGAGTCGCCGCACCCTACAGGTTGCACGCCGATAAATTTGTGTAGATTTAGCGGGTGGATAATATCTAACCATACCGTGCACTTTTTCACTATTCACATTAATCTGAGCGAAGCAAAATAACCCCTCAGTCTCGGCTTACGCCGAGCCAGCTCCCCTGCAGGGGAGCCTAATGAAATTCGCGACAAATCCAAATTTATCGATCCATTCAATCATACCACGCGGCTTAAATATATGCAAGAAAAGTCCCGGCAGGTATTACTGTCGGGACTGAAACTTTTTATGAATACTTAGCTTTTTGGGAGCGACGATTTCTATATCTCATTCAGCGTCTTTGCTATCCCGTCCGCTATCGCCTCGGCGTAGGATTCGAGGTTGTCGTCGAACAGGCGGTTGTCGCCGTCGTCGGTTATGAAGCCTATCTCGGCGAGGCAGCTTGGCATATTCGTGCGGCTGTTGACGAAATAGTTCTCACCGTCCTCGCGCGCGAAACCGGATTTCACGCCCCTGTTTTCGGATATCCCGGCGGTGGCGAGTGCGTCGCAGATGTTCTGCGCGAGCGCGGTGTCCTTGGGCGGCGAGTCCGAATGAATCCATATTTCAACGCCGTGCGCGTTCTCCGCGCTGTTGCGGTGGAGCGCGACAAAGAGCTTCGCCCGGCGGGAATTTGCCTTTCTGCACCGCCCGGCGAGGGAGATGAAAGTATCGTCGTCGCGCGTCATGCAGACCTTGACTCCGCGCGCTTTCAACTCTTTTTCGACCGCCAGCGCGAGCTCGAGATTGTCGTCCTTTTCGAGCCTGCCTTCGTATTGAGCGCCTGAGTCGTCTCCGCCGTGACCGGGGTCGAGGCAGACATCAACACGCATGCTGTCCATAACTATTCCCGCCGTCAGAGCCGCCGCAGCGGCAATGACAAGGCAGATGATGAGAATTCTTTTTGTCGTTCGTTTTTTCATATGTCAGCAGTCAACCACCTCTGAGCCGAAAGGCATGAATGCGAGCTTTGCGAATTTGAAATACTGGAGTCCGAGCGGGATGCCGATAACCGTGCAGCAGCAGACAACGCCCATTGCGGCGCAGTAGACTGCGTTCTCCCAGCCGAGCAGGATTATCCATAAAATATTTGCAATGAAGCTCGGCGCTCCGCCGCCGAATTTTATATCCTTGCCGAACGGAGCCGCAGACAGACGCGCGAATTTGAAGCACTGCTTGCCGAGCGGTATGCCAACGACTGTGACGCAGCATATGAGACCGCTCATCAGCCACATCAGCGCTGCAAGAAATCCGCCGCAGATAAACCAGACAATGTTGCCTATTGTTTTCATCTTTTATATATTCCTTTCCGCGGAGATATATCCCCGCATTCTGATAATAGCAACAAATTGTTGCGGAAAAATGACCCAAAATATAATTTTTTTGCGCCCCTGTTCGTCGGCGCATTTTTATAGTATAATATATGTGTCAAAAATGTGTATCAAAAGGCAGGTGAGAGAATGAACCCGAAAATCAAGGAACTTCGCAAAAAGGCGATGCAGCTTCCGCTGACTCCCGGTGTCTATCTGATGAAAAACAGCAGCTCGGAGATAATATATGTCGGCAAGGCGAAGGCGCTCAAAAACCGCGTCAGTCAGTATTTCGGCTCCGAACATAACCACACTGTAAAAGTGCGAAAAATGGTCGAAAATGTCGATGATTTCGATGTCATTCTCACCGACAGCGAGTTTGAAGCCCTCGTGCTCGAATGCAGCCTTATAAAGCAGCATTCCCCGAAGTATAACATTCTTTTAAAAGATGACAAGGGCTATTCATATATAAAAGTCACGCCCGGCAAGTGGCGCAACATATATGCCGTGCTCCAGCGCGAGGACGACGGCGCGAAGTATATCGGTCCGTATATGAGCTCGTTCGCCGCGCGAAATACTGTTGACGAGGCTAAAAAGATATTCCGCCTGCCGCAGTGCAATAAAGTATTCCCGCGCGACTTCGGGAAGAGCCGCCCGTGCCTCAATTTCTTTATCGGCCAGTGCAGCGGCGTGTGCAGCGGCAAGGTGCCGTTTTCGCAGTATAACGAAGCAGTCGAGGACGCTCTCGCGTTTATAAAAGAGGGCGGAACCGCCGCGCTCGCGGATCTTCAGAAGCGCATGGAGGACGCGGCGGAAAACCTCGAATTTGAAAAAGCGGCGCGTCTGCGCGACAGAATAGCCGCGATAAAACGCCTCGGCGGCAAGCAGAAGGTTATGTCCGCCGATGTCAGGGAGCAGGATGTCTTTGCCCTCGTCACGGGCGCGGCGTCGTCCGGCAAGGCGTGCCTCTCGGTGCTCCGCTTCGCGGACGGCAGGCTCTATGACAGCGAGAATTTCATAACCGATGTGCCGGAGGATACGGCGGAAATGCTCGCCGAGCTTATCCGCAGCTTCTATATGATAAGAGACTTTGTCCCGCGCCGCGTGTCGGTCGACGGCGAGGTTGCCGACAGCGAGCTGCTCGAACGATGGCTGAGCGAAAAGAAGGGCAAAAAAGTCATAATATCCCACAGCACCGCGGGCGAGCAGAAGAAGCTTTTCGAGATGTGCCGCTCGAACGCCGCGCAGTATCTGACTCCGCTGACAGGCACCGCCGGCAGAAAGACCGCTGCGCTCGACGAGCTCGCAGGTATGCTCGGACTGCCCGCCGCGCCGGAATTCATCGAATCATATGATATCTCGCACACCGCCGGAAGCGACAATGTCGCGGGCATGATAGTTTTCCGAAACGGCGAGCCCTACAGGCGCGGCTACCGCCGATTCATGATAAAAGGCTTCACAGGCCAGGACGATTACGCCTCCATGGCTGAGGTGCTCGACAGAAGATTCACGAGATACGAGGAAGAAAAAGAAAGCGGCGAGGGTTTCGGCCGCCTGCCCGATCTTATTCTGCTCGACGGCGGCAAGGGACAGGTTTCGGCGGTCGAGCCGATACTCAAAAAGTACGGGCTTGAAAACATCCCGCTTTTCGGCATGGTCAAGGACGGCAGCCACCGCACGCGCGCGATAGCGAAGTCGGGCGGCGAGATAGCATTCACTTCAAAACGCCGCGCGTTCACTCTCGTTGCGGAAATACAGGAGGAAGTTCACCGCTTTGCCGTGACCTATCACAGGCAGAGGCACAAGGCTTCCGCGCTCTCGAGCACTCTAACTGATATCCCCGGCGTCGGACCGTCGCGGGCAAAGGCGCTCCTGCGGCATTTCAAGACCGTGACCGCCATAAAAAATGCGGGCGTTGACGAACTCAAAAATGTCTCGGGTATCTCCGACTCCATGGCGCAGACTATATACGACGCCCTGCATCCCGAATCTTGACACGGGCGCGTATAAATGTAATAATATGTATAACAGTGCGGCAAAACCGCAGATAGAAAAGATAAATGCAGTATAAAGGAACTGATGATATGAGAGTTATAACAGGCACGGCGCGCGGCAGAGTTCTCAGAACGCTCGAGGGCGAGGATGTCCGCCCGACTACCGACCGCGTCAAGGAGGCCGTTTTCAGCATAATACAGTTTGAGATAGAGGGCAGGCGCGTGCTCGACCTGTTCGCAGGTTCGGGTCAGCTCGGCATTGAGGCTCTCAGCCGCGGCGCTGCGTCGGCAACATTTGTCGATATGTCGAAAGATTCCCTGAGCGCCGTCAAATATAATCTCGAACACACGAAGCTCGGCGACAACGCCAAGGTCGTTCAGACAGACGCGCTCTCGTTTTTGAAGCTGACGAAGGACAAGTTTGATATCGTGTTCCTCGATCCGCCATATGCGAGCTCGCTTGTGGTCGATTCGATGAAGCTTCTCTCCGATGTTGTTGCCGCCGGCGGCTGCGCAATATGCGAGACTCCCGTCGATTCGGAGCTGCCCGAGAGCTTCGGCGAGCTTAAATTCTATCGCAGCTACCGCTACGGAAAGATAAAAATCACCGTTTACCGCAAGGAGGGTGAGGACGAATGAAAATAGCCATATGCCCCGGCAGCTTCGACCCAGTCACCAAGGGTCATCTTGATATAATCAGGCGCACCGCGAGCATGTTTGACAGGGTCATAGTTGTCGTCATGCACAACTATCATAAGCCCAATTCATATTTCAGCGCGATAGAGCGCGTTGAACTCATAACAAGATGCGTCAAGGATCTCGACAATGTTGTTGTCGATATGCACGACGGACTTCTCGCTGCCTATGCCCAGGAAAAGGGTGCTGTAGCGATAGTCAAGGGTCTGCGCGCCGTCTCGGACTTCGACTACGAATTCCAGCAGGCGCTGACAAACAAGAAACTCAATCCGAATATCGAGACCGTTTTCATAACGGCGAATTCGGATTACATGTACCTTTCGTCGAGCGTCGTCAAGCAGGTTTGCGAGTTCGGCGGGGATATCTCGGACTTTGTCCCGCCCGAGGTGCATGATGATATTGTCAAAAGAATAAGAGAGAGGAGCGCTTCAAAATGAACATAGATTCCCTTCTGGAGCAGATAGAGAATATTCTCGACAGCGGCACAAAGATAACACTTTCCAAAAAGACTGCGGTAAACGCCGAGGAGATACGCGAGTGCATCGCGCAGCTGCGCGAGATAATCCCCGAGGAGGTCGACCAGGCAAAGTCGATAACCGCCAACCGCAGCGAGATAATCGAAAAGGCGAAGAGCGATGCGGCGGCATCCGTTGCCCGCGCTCAGGAGAAAGCGCAGACTCTTGTGGAAAAGACCGAGGCGAAGAGCGAGCAGATAATCTCGACCGCCAACGCCAACGCTCAGAAGACCGTTGACAGCGCGAACAAGCTCGCCGAGGAGACTGTTGCAAAGGCAAATTCCGACGCGGCGGCGATAGTCGAAAAGGCGCAGCAGACGGCAAATAAGCTTCTCGACGAGAACGAGATAACCGCTCAGGCGCGCGCATATGCGTCTCAGCTCAAGGTCAATTCGCAGAACGAGGCAACCGAGCGCGTCAATTCCGCGATAGCGAGAGCTGAGGAGATGCTCTCCAACGCGACCCGTCAGGCGGACGATATAGTCAAAAAGGCTAATGCGGAGTCGAATGAGACTCTCGCGAGGGCTAAGAAGTGGTCTGCGGATATCCGCGAGGCTGCGAGCAACTTCGCCGACAGCGTCCTGCGCAGCGCGGACAAGGCTCTTGTCGCGAGCATAAACGAAGTCAGAGACGCGAGGCAGAAGATAAGCGACACCTACAGAGGCGAGAAGAATCCTCAGTAAAGGGAAGTGCATTAAGATGAAAACAGGTCACGCGGACAAGGCGCGCGAGCTTTTTAACAATGGATATAACTGCTCCCAGGCGGTGCTCGGCGCATTTGCGGAGGATGCGGGATTCGATGTCAAAACCGCGCTCAGGCTCTCCGCGCCGTTCGGCGGCGGAATGGGCAGAATGCGCGAGGTCTGCGGCGGAGTCAGCGGAATGTTCATGGCGATAGGTCTCTTCTTCGGCTATGACGAACCCGACGGCGCGCAGGCAAAGAAAGAGCTTTACTCATATGTCCGCGCCCTTGCGGACAAGTTCAAAGAGAGTGAGGGCTCGATAATTTGCCGCGAACTGCTCGCGGGAGTGAAGACTCAGCCCGGTCCCGATCCCGAGCCGAGAAACACCGCGGACTATAAAAAACGCCCGTGCCCCGAGCTCGTCGCATACGCGGCGCAGCTGACCGAAGATTTTCTGAATGAACACGGAAAGCTGAAATAAATAAAAAGATGTCCATATGACAGCAACCGACTGCAAAACTTACTGCGGTCGGTTTTTTATGCTTTCTTGTCAGCTTAGATGGATAAATTGAGATTTATCGCAGAATCTATTTAGGCTCCCCTGCAGGGGAGCTGGCTCGGCGTAAGCCGAGACTGAGGGGTTATTTCGCGTGGCTTAAAGTAATAAATATATGCGGTAGGAGCGGATATCATCCGCCCGCAAAGCATGTTGTTTAAAATTGCGCATGTTTTGAAAAAACGAACGAAGTCTTCTCCTACTGTCGACAAATAAACCATTGTGAAGATTTCGTGCCGCTGTCGCGGCAGTAGCGCGTCGAGGTCGCCGCACCCTGCAAGCCGCGCGCCAAACCCAAATTCTACACTCGAAACCCACTCCCCATCAAACAAAAAAACCTACCCATCTCGGGTAGGATTTTTGCTTTGCTTTATATTTTATTCTGCCTCTTCGATGAGCCCGTAGTAGCGCGCGAACCAGTAGGGGTGGGTGTAGTTCGTGCACGCCATGAGGTACATTCCGTGGTCGTCGCCCGTGCCGGGGAACATCGTGAACGCTGTCGGGTCGTCCGACTTCGTGAACAGGCGCTCGGCTTCGCCGGCGATGCCGGAATCCGCGACGAAGCGATTGCTGTCGTTGTTGGCTATGCGTCTCTCGTGTGCCGGGAGCGGGTGATAGAGCTGCGGGATCATGCCGACCTCTGTCGGGCGCATATCCCAGTTGAGATCGCGCCAGCTGTTGTAGAGCGTCCAGAGAATTTGATCCATCGGGTAGTCTGCAAGCTCGTCTATGGAAGTCTCGATGTCGCACTGCTCGCCCGTGCATGCACCGTAGACAAAGTTGAAGAACGCATTGTGCTCCGCCTTTTCGTCGTCCCAGTGATGCGTCAGACCCATGGCGAATACGGAGCGCAGCTTCGGGTCGTCAACATAGCGCATGAGCAGCGATATCATGAGAAAATCGTGGTTGTCGTCAATGTGGAGCAGGTGACCGTCAAGGATTTTGTACTGCATGAGGTTCATGGCGAAGTGCTTGTCCTTGATGAGATATTCGAACGCGTCTTCGTATCTCTTGTCGCCGGTAATATGATATCCAACCTTGAGGAAGGTCAGAATCTGAAGCGAGTTCGTGCCCTTTTCATATATCCACTTGTGGTCGTTGTTGAGCAGATCGGGATCCCAGTTCGCCCATGTGGTCGGCACGCCGTCGGTGTCAACGAGCCTGAACTTGTTGTCGAGAATATGGTCGAGAATCTTCTTGACAACGGAGGCTATCAGCTTCTTTTCCTCGTCGTCTGCGACGAGATCAAAGTAGTTCGAATATGCGTAGAAATGGCCGACCATCTCGTCGGACGAAGTCTCGCCGAGCCACTCGAGCTCGTTGCCGTCCTTGTCGGCGGTGTGGTGCCATTCGTGGCGCACGCCCGTGCCGTATCCGGCTTCGTCGATGTATCTTATCGAGCGGGCGGTGAAGCCCTCTATGCCCGTTATCTCGGTGAGCTTTATCATCGCGAGCAGCGAGCGGTGAGCCGCGGCGCGAACCTCCGGGTCCTTTGTGCAGGCGTATTCAAAGCACAGCGCGCCGAGATAGAGCCCCGTCCAGAGTCCGTCGTTGTCGCCGGTGCAGACATAGCCCTCATTTTCGGACACAACGCCCTCGTGCTCAAGCGCGCGCTCGAGTACGAAGCCGTCCTTGCGGACATTGTATTTCTCGCTGAATGCGCGAAGTCTCTTCGCCTTCTCTTCGAGCGTCATCATCTCGGTTTTGAAAACGCTGATGCCGCCGGATGCGGTGGAGACGCAGAAGCTGCCGTCGGGCGAAAGTACGATGCCGGTCGCGTGCATGTCGGGCAGCCAGCGCTTGTAGCCGTAATATGAGAGCTTGCCGTTGTGGAGGATTATGAGACCGCAGGAGGTCGTGAAGTATCTTCTGCCCTCGCTGTCGGTCACCATGCCGGTTATCTCGCCCTTGGGCAGGCCGGTTATCTTCGAATTGTCGAGCCAGTAGCTGTTGTCGTCGTAGACGCAGACGCCCTTGTCCGTGCCTATCCAGACATCGCCCGCGGGGTCAATGTCGAGGCAGGATATGTTATTGCTGAGTATTCCGGTCACGCCCTCCATGAGCTCCGACCAGTGCCATCTCTTGCCGACGAGCGCGTGAAGACCGTCGCTCTCGGTTCCGACATAGACTTTGTTGTTGCCGAAAACGGCGATGCAGCTGCCTTTGCCGGGCACGCCGATGTTGAGATCGAATTCTTTAGCCCCCTGCGGGAAGCGGTAGAGAACGGTCTTTGTGAGAACCCATGTGACGTTGTCGCAGTCCTGCTTCATCGCGACGGCGTCGGACGAGAACTCGCGGGACGCTATAATTTTTTTGCCGCTGAGCTCGATTATGCTCTTGCCCGTGCCGACGAAGATATGCCCGTCGTTTGCGCAGAAGAGCATGGATATCGGCGCGTTTTCAATCCCGATATCGACTGCGGTTATCTTCTTCCCGTCTATCTTCGAAAGACCTCTGTCCGTTCCGACATAGAGGCAGTTGTCCGCGCCGTAGCAGAGCGCGGTTATGTTGTCCGACGCGAGACCGTCGGCGGAGGTGAATACCGTTCTCGTCAGCTGGGGAAACTTCCCGAGTCGGCATACCATGCTGCGTTTTTTCATTTATCTGCTCCTTTTGCAAAAAAATCAAAGCCGCATCGGGCGGCATAAATATCAATAATAATTATATCGAAATCTGCAGTTTTTTCAAGAGCAAATGCAACAATTGGCCTTTTTCTATTGCATTTTTGTGCATTGTGGAGTAAGATATCAGCGTTGGTAAAAGAACAAATTTCGGAAGGTGGAAACAATGTTTACTGATAAGCCCGAGAGCTACAGGGGAGTTTATTCCCTTCTGCTCACCCCGTTCAAAGAGGATAAGTCGATAGATTACGATGTCTACGCGCAGTATGTCGAGTGGCAGGTCGAGAGAGGAACCCATCATCTGTTCTCAGTCTGCGGCAGCTCCGAGATGACGGCGCTCACTCCTGAGGAGAGAGTCAAGTGCGCGACTATCGCCGCAAAGCACTCCGGCAGCGCGGAAGTCGTCGCCACGGCGAACCTTGAGCCGACATGGCATATGCAGGTCGAAGAGGTCAAGCGCATGGAGCAGACC
>JBNMIN010000088.1:0-8905 GCA_050873305.1 Oscillospiraceae bacterium | reverse complement strand
TCTTTGAAGTTATCGCATCGGATATCTCCTGCGCGTGCTCCGTCACGGCGAGCAGCAGCTTGCCGCTGCCGGTGCCGGAAAGAATATAGTCGAGCAAACGGGAGTTGACGAAAATGACTATAACTGCGTACATCGCGGACTCGACGGAGCGGAAAACGACCGCGCCGAGGATAACAATTATCGCGTCGGCAGCCATGATGACCTTGCCTATCTGGATATGCGGGAACGCCTTGTGGACGAGACGGCCGACGATATCGGTGCCGCCCGTAGTCGCGCCGCGCATAAAGACAATCGCCAGCCCCGCGCCCGTGCAGACGCCGCAGAATATTGCCGCTAAAATCTTGTCGCCGGTATAGGTCGGCAGGAATTTGCTGAAAAGGTCGAGCGTGGCGGAGAGAATCACCGTCACCCACATCGTCTTTGCAACGAACCGCCAGCCGATGAAAATAAAGGCCAAGATCATCAGCGGAACATTGAGCAGAAAGTTCGCCGTGCCGAGCGGAATGAATTCAAAAAGATGATTGACTATTATCGCAAGACCCGTCGTGCCGCTCTGCGCGATGCTGTTGGGCAATGCAAACGCCACAACGCCTATTGAATAGAGCGAACAGCCGACTATCCAGCAGATATTGTCTATTACCGCCCCTGCTACTTTCTGTCCAGTTGTTTTCGGCGCGGTGGAAAACCTTTTTTCAAGCCGCCTTTTGCGCCGCTCATATGGGGTCAGTGTCTCTTTCTTTCTGCCTTTCCTGTTCATCACTTCACCTCGTCAGCCTTTTCGGCATTGGTAATATGTTCAAACAGTTCTTCAATCCTCTTATCCTGCCCGCTGAGATAGAGCCAGCCGAACAGCGCTTCGAGACCCGTTGCGCTGTGATATTCGGCGGAGCTTGCGCTCTTGGGAACTCTGCCGGTATGTGCGTTTCTGCCGCGCCGATAGATATCGGCTTCGTGCTCGGTCAAAACAGGCGCTATGACCTGCGCAGCCCTCGCCTGAGCGGCGGCACAGACTCGCTTCGCCGCGAGCGGATGCAGCTTGCCGACGGGGCGGTTCGCCTGCATGACGAGATTGCCCCTGACGAGCAGGTCAAACACCGTATCGCCTATAAATGCGAGAGTCAGCGGACTGAGCAAATCGGGATCGGTATTTTTCAGTTCTTCGCTTATTCCTATCAAATGAGAAGCCTCCGTTACGGCATATAGTCGAACTCGAGATCGTAAATTTCAACGGTGTCGCCCTGCTGGATACCCATGCTTTCGAGCTTGTCAAGTATGCCGCTCGAATGCAGCACGCGCTGGAAATACTGGAGCGACTCATAGTCGTCCATATCGGTACGCTGAAGTATCTTGAGCAGCCACGGAGCCTCGACGATAAACACGCCGTCCTCCTCGCGCACGGTGAAGCCCGTATCTTTCTGCCGCTCGAACATCTCGACGGGTATCTCCTGCGCCTCGTAGCGCTTTATCGGAGGCAAAGTTTTGAGCCGTTTGGCGACTGCGTTTATGACTTCGGCAGTGCCCTCCTGAATTGGTGCGCACATGGTATAGAACTCATAGCCGCGGGAGGTGAAATACTCGCGCAGGCGCTCGATCTGAGCGTCGTCCGCCATGTCGATTTTATTAGCCGCAACGATCTGCGGAAGCTTTGAAAGCTCGGGGTCGAACTTTTCAAGCTCTGCGTTTATCTTCTCAAAATCCTCTATCGGGTCTCTGCCCTCGCTGCCCGCCGCGTCGATTATGTGCAGGAGCATACGGCAGCGCTCGACATGGCGCAGGAATTCGTGACCGAGACCGACGCCGTCGCTCGCGCCCTCAATAAGTCCGGGGATATCCGCAACGACAAACGACTCGCCCTCGCCCATGGTAACAACGCCGAGGACGGGAGTTATGGTTGTGAAATGATAGTCCGCGATTATTGGCTTTGCCTCGCTGACGACTGAAATAAATGTTGACTTGCCGACATTCGGGAAGCCGAGCAGACCGACATCGGCAAGAAGCTTCAGCTCGAGAATAACCTCCCACTCCTCACCGGGAGTGCCGCTCTTGGCAAAGCGCGGGGTCTGGCGGGTCGGGGTCTTGAAATGGGTATTGCCCCAGCCGCCGCGGCCGCCTTTTGCGGCAACGAACGAGGTCTTTTCGGACATATCCGCCATAACGGCGTTCGACTCCGCCTCGCGGATTATCGTTCCGCGCGGAATCTTTATGACGAGATTCTCGCCGTTTTTGCCGCGCCTGCGTCCGCCGTCGCCGCGTTTTCCGTCGGGAGCGGTGTATTTTCTCTTGTAGCGGAAGTCCGCAAGGGTCGCGAGGTTATCGTCAACCTCGAATATGATATCTCCGCCCTTGCCGCCGTCGCCGCCGTCGGGACCGCCGGACGCGACATATTTCTCGCGGTGGAAAGTCACCGCGCCGTCGCCGCCGTTTCCGGCTTTGATTTTGATTTTTGCAATATCTACAAACATAGAAGTTCCTTTACTTTTGTTTTCTTTTCGGGGTTATCTGCCCTCGCGCGCCGCCTTTATGTTTTCGACAAACTTGCGTGCGGTGTCGGTGATGCGCTGATAGTCGCCGGTCTTTGCGCCTGCGGTCAGCGAGCTGCCCGCGCCGACTGCGACTGCGCCCGCCTTGATCCACTCGGCGGCGTTATCGACATCGACTCCGCCGGTCGGCATCATCTTTGCGTAGGGTATCGGTCCTCTTATAGCCTTGATTATCTTCGGGCCGTAAACATCGCCGGGGAATACCTTGAGTATATCCGCGCCCGCCTCCATGGCGGCGACAGCCTCTTTGACGGTCATTATGCCGGGCATGACGGCAACTCTGTAGCGGTTGCACATCTTCACGGTCTCGGGGTCAAAGTAGGGGCTGACAACGAAGTTTGCGCCGGAGAGCATGGCTATTCTCGCGGTAGGCGCGTCCATGACCGTGCCCGCGCCGAGAATCATCTGCTCGGGAGTGTAGCGCTTTGCAAGCTCCTCGATGACCTTATCGGCATGGGGAACGGTGAAAGTCAGCTCGATAGCCGCAACGCCGCCCTCGATGCACGCGTCGGCGATTCTGCTCGCCTGATCGGCACTCTCCGCTCTTACGACCGCGACGATGCCGCAGTCCTGTATTTTAGTCAGTATTTGTTCTTTGTCCATTTTTATCTTCCTCTCTTATCTCTGAACTCTTGCGCCTGCGCCGTTCATAACGGCTTCGACCTCGCGCTTGCTTGCCATTGACGTGTCGCCCGGGGTGGTCATCGCCAGCGCACCGTGCGCTATGCCGCAGTTGACTGCATACTGAGGATCGCCCTCGGTCATCAGACCGTAGATGAGACCCGACGCGAACGAATCGCCGCCGCCGACGCGGTCGAATATCTCGAGCGAGTCGAGCTTCATGCCCTCATAGAGCTTGCCGTCCGCCCAGCATATCGCGCTCCAGTCGTTGACCGTTGCGGTCTTGACGGTTCTGAGCGTTGTTGCAACGACCTTGAAATTCGGATATATCTTAACGGCGTTTTCGATCATCTTGCAGTAGCCGTCAACATTGAGCTTCTTGAGTCCCGCATCGTTGCCCTCGACCTCAAGCCCGAGGCAGGCGGTGAAATCTTCCTCGTTGCCTATCATGACATCGATATATTTGGCTATTTCGCGGTTGACCTGCTGCGCCTTCTCCTGACCGCCGATGCCCTTCCAGAGCGACGGACGGTAGTTGAGGTCATAGGAGACGACGGTGCCGTATTCCTTCGCCTTTTTGACTGCGGCGATAACGGTCTCCGCACTCGTCTCGGACAGGGCGGCAAAAATTCCGCCAGTGTGCAGCCAGCGGACGCCGAGCTTGCCGAAAATATAGTCCCAATCGACATCCTCGGCTCTGAGCTGAGACGCCGCAGTATTGCCTCTGTCGGACACGCCGACGGCTCCGCGGATTCCGTAGCCGCGCTCGGTGAAGTTGAGTCCGTTTCGGACATTTCTGCCGATGCCGTCGTAGCTCATCCATTTTATAAACGAGGTGTCGACTCCGCCCTGGAGAATGAAGTCCTCTATGAGCCTGCCGACCTCGTTATCCGCAAGGGCGGTTATGACTGCGGTGCGAAGTCCGAAACAGCGGCGCAGTCCGCGCGCGACATTGTATTCTCCGCCGCCTTCCCAAGCGGTGAAAGATCGCGAATTCTTTATTCTGCCCGCGCCCGGATCGAGGCGGAGCATTATCTCGCCGAGGGATATTTCATCAAACATGCAATCCTCGGGTCTTTTGAGTTCAAGCTGCATAAATTATACTTCCTTTCCTGCCGGATATATTGATGCGGTATTCCCGCGTGGCTTTCATACATAGTTAGTATACGACGAAAACGCAATTTTTACAATAACAAACGCCAAAAAGAGCAGAAAAATCCCCCGGTTTCAAAAATTAAAACCGAGGGATTTGAAATCATATGCCGCGCAGCGTTATATCTTTTTATAAGTGAGCACGCTGAACTGCGCGCTGACGTTGAGCGAGCTCAATTTTTCGAGCTTCTCCCTGTCCTGCTGCGAAGTTTTGTAGCAATACGGAGTCATGTTGAAAAGGTCGGTTATATCTTTCCCGCTTTTGAGCGCAAAAGTATAGCATATCTTCTTTTCGCCGACGAGGTGGAAGCCCTCGATATCATGCGGCGGAACTTCGTTCTCATACGGCGCGTCATACACAGCGCTTTTGAGCTCCCACAGGTGCTTTTCAAGCGGTATCGCCTTGACGAATACGCCGTCTTTTTTGAGCACGCGCGAAAACTCCTGCGGACAGGCGGGCGCGAAAATATTCACTATCGCATCGCATTCGCCGTCGCCAACGGGCAGCTTATATATGCTCGCCACGGCGCGTTCAACTCCGCAGTTTTTCGGCGCTTTTTCGAGCGCGTATTTTGAGATATCCACGCCGAGCACTTGCGGCTCAAGTCCCGATTCGCCGAGCCTGCTTTTAAAATACGAAGTGTACCAGCACTCGCCGCAGCCTGCATCGAGCAGAGTGCCGCCGCGCGGAAAATCCGCCGAAAGAGCCTCATAAACAGCCTCGCGCAGAGGCGCATAAAAGCCCTTTGAAAGGAAATCGCGCCGCGCGTTTATCATCAGGCGGTCGTCGCCGTGGCGCTTTGCGCCCGACGAGTTGCTCATCAGCAGATTCACATAGCCTTTTGCGGCGATATCAAAGGTGTGCCCTTGCGGACACACCCATATCTTTTCTTCTTTTTTCAGCTCCTGCGAGCATACGGGACAGCGAAAACTCATTTTGCCTGTGCAAGTTCCTTTTCTGCGCCTTTGGGGGCGAACATCTCGTTGACATTGTTCTTACCCTTATGATGATAAGGCGCTATTTTAAGTATGATATAAAACGGCACTGCGCCGAGGGTATTGAAAACTATGTCGGTCATGGTGTCCATGAGGGCGAAACGCGCGGGATCTCTGGGCTTAAAGAAAGTTCTCGTATTGTTCGCCGCCTTTGCAAGCTCATACGACCAATGCTGGGAATCGCCGCCCGCTATCTGATCGAAGCTGAACTCGAAGAGCTCCCAGCAGGTGGAGATAAAGAACGAGAAGCCGAGAGCGCAGAGCAGGACTATCGGCAGATCGCACGGCTTCTTGTCGCGCTTCTGCATGGCGGTCGCGAGCTCATAGCCCATGAACACCGCCTCAGCTCCGCCGAGCAGGTGGAGTATCTTATCCCACATGAAGATGGAATAATAGAAGTTCAGGAACGCGCCGCCGAAGGATGCGAGCAGCAATCCGACGGACGCGACGGTCTGGCAATAGGACGGGAGCTGGCGCAGGCAGTTCTTCTCGGGCAGAGCCTGAATTATCTCCCAAGCAAACATACCGACGAGATTGGCAAACAGCTGAAGCGCCATCTGCGGCTTCGCAAGATCCGAAGGCGGGTTGGTGAATATCAGGCTCACCATCGCGCCGATCATGATAAGACGGAAAATCCACCAGACGATGAACTCCGACTTCTTCGCGCTCGACATAAGCCGGCTGAAATAGTTTTTCACAAATTTTTCCTCTTTTCTTTGTTTTTCCCTTAAACACACGAGTCAATTATAACATCTGTGGCTTTTATTTTATTCTCAATACACAATATCGGTCTTTTTTGTATTATCCGACAAAAAGCGGGTGCTTAATTTGTATATTCATACAGTTTTCAGGCGAGGGATTTGAGCAGGCGGAAGAAAATATCTTTGAAAGTCAGCGCGCGCACGGCATCTGGCGAGACGATGTTATACTCACCTATCTTCTCGTCCCCGAGGCTCAGCACCACTTTGCCGAGCACCTGCCCTTTCTCGACGGGCGCCTGAACGTCGACGCAGAGTTCGACATCGGTCTTTATCTTGCCCTCCTCGCCTTTTTTGACGAGTACACTGGCGGCTTTCGGCAGAGACGGATGAATCGAATCGACAACGCCGCCTATTACAGCGACATCGGTTATCAGCGACGGGTCTATCTCGGGCGTGACGGTCGAATAGTTCGCAAAGCCCCAGTTGAGCATTGCCTTTGCTCCGTTGAAGCGGTCGTCGCTCGTCTGGCTGCCCATGACAACGGCTATGAGATGCGTGTTGCCGCGCTTCGCGCTCGCGGAGACGCAGCATCCTGCCTTTGCCGTCGTGCCGGTCTTGAGTCCTGTCGTGCCTTTATAGAATCTGACCAACTTATTCGTGTTGACAAGCTCCGTTGCGCCGCCGCGCAGGGAGTCCATCCAGATAGTTGTATAGTTCATTATGCGCTCGTGCTTCAACAGCTCGCGCGACATTATAGCGACATCCATCGCGGTGGTCAAATGGGTCGTTGTGGTGTCGTCAAGACCCGTGCAGTTATCAAAATGTGTATTCTTCATGCCGAGCTGCTGAGCGCGCTCGTTTATCATCGCGGTGAACGCCTCGTCGCTGCCCGCGAGCAGCTCGCCCAGAGCCGTGCAGGCGTCGTTCGCGCTGTAGACGGCGGTAGCCTTAAGCAGATCGTCGACCGTCATCTGCTCGCCCTCTTTGAGCCATATCTGCGAACCGCCTTTTGATGCGGCGGAGGCAGATGCGGTGACGGTGTCGCTGAGCGATATCTTCCCGCTGTCGAGTGCCTCGGTCACGAGCAGGAGGGTCATTATTTTCGTAACGGAGGCGGGATAAAGTTTTTCGTCGGCATTCATGCTCATGAGCACCTTGCCGGAATCCACATCCATGAGCACCGCCGCTTTCGCCTTGACGGTGACGGGCATCGGCTCGTCAGCGAAGCTCACGCAGCAGCAAGAGAACATCAGCAGAAGAACAAGGGCGGCGCAGAGCACCGTTTTCAGCTTACGGTTCATAACATCATCTCCCGAAAATCAAAAGCGGATATAAAAACAGTATTAAAGATATATGCCGATTATCTGCATCTTAGCCCCGCGGACTTGCACAAGAGGGCGAAATGCTGTATAATTTCACTGCAAAACTCAAAGGAAGGGCGGCTTTTGCCGCGGTGATGATATGAAGGTCGCATTCTGCACTCTCGGGTGCAAGGTCAATCAATATGAATCGCAGTCGATGGAGCAGGCGCTGATAAAGCGCGGCTTCGAATGTGTCGGGGCGAGCGAAGAGGCGGATGTCTACATAGTCAACTCCTGCACCGTAACCGCCGAGAGCGACCGCAAGACGAGGCAGAATGTGCGTCACCTGCGGAAGCTGCATCCGGACGCCGTTATAGTGCTCACGGGCTGCATGCCGCAGGCGTTCCCCGAGGACGCGCGTCTGCTCACTCAGGCGGATATTGTCACCGGCAACCGCTCGAACAAGCAGATACCCGATATGATCGACGAATTCTTCCGCACGCGCGAGAGAATAGTGCGCATAGCTCAGCACGAAAACGGCGAAAAATTCTCGGGCGAGCTGATAAACGATTTCCGCGAGCGCACGAGGGCGACGGTCAAAATCGAGGACGGCTGCAACCGCTTCTGCTCCTACTGCGTCATTCCGTATGCGCGCGGGCGCGTGCGCTCGAAGCCGCTCGAGGACATAAGAGAAGAGATATCCTCGCTCGAAAAGAAAGGCTTTTCGGAGATAGTTCTCGTCGGCATAAACCTTTCGGCATACGGCACGGACTGCGGGGCGAGCATCTGCGACGCGGTCGAGCTCGCCGCTTCATTTGAAGGGATAAAGCGCGTGCGCCTCGGCTCTCTTGAGCCCGACCACATGACTCCGGAAGTTACAAAAAGGCTGGCAGAATGCAAAAAACTCTGCCCGCAGTTTCACATATCGCTCCAGAGCGGATGCGACAAGACGCTCAAGCGCATGAACCGCCACTACACCGCCGCCGAATACGAAGAACTCTGCACAAGGCTCAGAAGTGAGTTCGAGGACGCGACGCTGACGACCGATGTCATGGTCGGCTTCTCGGGCGAGACAAAAGAAGATTTCGAGATTTCGCGCGATTTCGTCAGGAAGATAGGCTTCGAAAAAGTCCATGTATTCCCTTATTCACGCAGGGCGGGCACACGCGCGGCGGAGTTCCCGGATGTCGTTGAAAACGCCGAGAAAGAGCGCAGAAGCCGCGAGATGATCGCGGCGGCGAGCAAAGTTCGGCATGAATTTTTGGAGAGAGAAATCGGCAGAACGGTCGAAGTGCTGTTTGAGGAGAAGCTGCGTGACGGCAGCATTCAGGGCTACACGGCGAACTACACGCCGGTCAGAATAAAGAGCGGCTGCACGCACGGGCTGCACAAAGTAAAAATCACCGCCTGCGGCGATGACTGGTGCGAGGGCGAGCTGATATAAAGACAAAAGCAGCGTCGCCATAAAACAAATTCGATCCCGGCAGTAATGTCTGCCGGGACTTTTTATATATATTGAAACCGCGTGCCGTGATTGAACGGAGGGATAAGCAATTTGTCGCAGAATCTATTTGGGCTCCCCTGCAGGGGAGCT
>JBNMIN010000087.1:0-8927 GCA_050873305.1 Oscillospiraceae bacterium | reverse complement strand
GCAGGCTTCACCGTAATGTACTATGACACTGTCAGAATCTATTTCGACTATGAGAACCGCGGCTACCTGCTCCAGCTCTGGAAGGGTCAGTACGGCCTTATGTTCGTCGGTTCCGAGATCGGCTTCTATGAGAAGGACGACGGCAAGCCCACTTCCACCAGCGCTGCTCTCAACCACTATGAGTGCGCCACCGATCACCTTCTTCCCATGGAGATGGTCTGCTACCGTATGGATTCCACCGGAACACTCAATCCGCTCTTCAAGCGTAAGTACGAGCGCCACTGGTGGTCGACCGGTTTCGTTCCGGGCGTTCTCAAGAACTTCCGCGACCGTTCCGAGCTTGTTATGGAAGCAAGAGTTACCTTCGATACTCCCGAGATGGCTAAGATCGTCGGCGATACCTTCAAGGCTAACAAGTTCAAGGAGATAACCCCTGCTCAGCACAACATTTATAATCCCGACACTTACTATGTAAACGGCTGCGATGTTGTCTTCACTTGGAGATATATCCAGAGCAAGAAGGATGTTATAATCCTCAGACCCACCACCACGACCACCACTGCTCCCTCGACTTCCGCTCCGGCTACCGAGTCCACAGGCGCATAAAAACAGGCCGTTATCGGAATATCATTACTCTTAATGATGATTTTAAAATAATTACAAATTGTTAAAAATCAGTTAACACGCTTGACAAATTCGGAAAGCGTGATATAATCTGAAAGTGTAATGATATTTCTTCAATTTCATTGCCAATTAAGTCTTAACGGACTTAAAAATTTATTAAAATCAGAAAGGGTTGTAGAAAAATGAAGAAAATCGTAAGTCTTCTCCTGGCTCTCGTCATGGTTCTCTCCCTCGGCGTTGCAGCTTTCGCTGTTGATGCAGAGGATGCTAACACCACCACGACTGAGGCTGCCACCCCCACCGTCACTGTTGACGAGATCCTCGCTTGGGTCAAGGACACCATTCTTCCTGCGATCAATCTTGATCTCATGAAGGAAGTCATCAAGCAGACTAAGGCTACCATCGACAACATCGTCGAGATCCTTAAGCCCATCTTCGATGGCAAAACCAATCCTGACCTTCCCAGCGATGTCGCTGAGATCCCCGCAGCTATGATGAACGCTTTCATCGATCTCCTTGCTAAGGCATTCAAGACCGATAGAGACACCATCATCAACAAGCTCCTCGAGATCCCGCTGATCAAGAAGATCATGAGCTGGTACGGCTATAAGCCCGCTACCACCACTGAGGCTCCTGCAACTTCTGCTCCCGCAACCGAGGCTCCTGCTGAGACTGAGGTTCCCAACACCGGCGCTGCTGCTGCTGTTGCTGCTGTTGCTTCTCTCTCCGTCGCTGCTGCTGCTGCTTTTGTCTCCAAGAAGAAGGCTGCTTAACAGTTCGGTAATTGAACAAATGAAAGTCCGGACGGTCTTTGACCGCCCGGATTTTTTATGTTTTCGAAGATTTTATATTGCATGGACAACGGCACAAGCTGTACAAAACACGCCATCAATAGGCTCCCCTTGCACAGGGAGCCTTGAGACCGCGCAATGACAGACTTTTTTGACGGACTGAACCGGACGATTAAATCGCCCGGTCTTTTTCATATCTGCTCTTCTTCGCAAAATACGCTTTCTATCACTTTCTCGCACCCCTCCGGCGAATAGACCCACGAATCTATATGTCGGCTGTCTGTGAAATATCTTATCGGCGCGGGCGGGTAGTCTGCGCTGAACGAATCGACTATGACGAGCTTTATTTTCATGCGCTGTGGCAGTATGCTCTTTATATATACGCTCGCGTGGTCACCGTCTTTCACTCCGTCGCAGTATTCCGCAAGCCCCGCGAGGTTCGGAGTCAGTTCGACGAATATGCCGTATTTCTCGACCGAGCGGACGATTCCGGGAACCGTTTCGCCGGCTTTGAACGCGGCGGAGTTCTCTTCCCATGTGCCGAGCAGTTCGCGGTGCGAGAGCGTGATGCGCCCCAATTCGTCGCAGCTTTTGACTATCGCGCGGATGTTCTGTCCCGTCGAAAACCGCGCGTTCGGGTGCGGAATGCGCGAGACGGAGATGCTGTCGATGGGCAACAGCGCGCTTATCCCCGCGCCGATGTCGCAGAATGCGCCGAACGGCTCCATGTGCGTGACGCAGGCGTCGATAACATCGCCGCAGACGAGCGACGAGAGATATTCCCTGCGGCAGTCCTCCTGCACGCTGCGGCGGCTGAGGATGGCATATGTTTCGCCCTTCTGATCCGTGTCAAACCCGGTTATGCGGAAAATAACCGCCTTGTTCACCCGCGAGATCAGCGCGATATCGCGCACGCTCCCGTCCTCGATTCCGAGCGCACCCTCGTTTTTCGGTATTATGCCGCGCATGCAGCCGAGGTCAACATGGAGATTGTGCTCGCCGTCGCACAGCACGGCTCTGCCCTCGAGCGGAGTCCCGCTTTTGCATGCCTCCCTGAGCAGTGTCGGAGAGCTGAGGATCCGGGCGTTCTGCGCCGTCGGCAGCAGTGTTCCCTCGGGTTTGAAGCAGGTCATTGTCTGTTCAGTCCTTTCGCGGCGCCGCGTCCGGCGGCGAGCCGATCGTTTTGAAAATATGCGGAATTTTGCGCCCGCAGTGTACAAAATGTGAAAATAATGTTATAATAATTTACAGTCCGATAAAGGAGGAAGAACGATGGATGTCAGAGTGGGCGACAAGCTCATCATGAAGAAGAACCACCCGTGCGGCAGCAACGAGTTTGCGGTGCTTCGCATCGGTATGGATTTTCGCATCCGCTGTCTCGGCTGCGGCCGCGAGGTCATGCTTCCGCGCGTCAAGGCGGAGAAGAACATAAAACGTATCGAGCGCACCGAGAAGGATTAGCATATTTTGCCTCACGCCGCTTTGGCGGTCAAGAATAGTTTTTGCACTCGGAGGAAAATATGCTCGAAAAACTCAAAAAGGTTGAAGAAAAGTTTGATTTTATAAGCGCGGAGCTCTGCAAGAGCGAGGTCGTCTCCGATATGGAGCTGTACAAAAAATATATGCAGGAGCTCAAGCACTTATCACCTATAGTTGAAAAATACCGCGAATACAAAGCGGCGGAAAAGAACGCCGAGGAGGCGAAGAGCCTGCTCGAAGAGAGCGGCGCGGATCCCGAACTCAAGGAGCTTGCACGCGCCGAGCTTGAAGAGGCAAAAGAGAATATCGAGCGCACTCAGCAGGAGCTGAAAGTGCTTCTGCTCCCGCGCGACCCGAACGACGACCGCAATGTTATCGTTGAGATACGCGGCGGCGCAGGCGGCGAAGAAGCCGCGCTGTTCGCGGGCGTGCTGTTCAGAATGTACTCGATGTACGGCGACACAAAGGGCTTCAAAACCGAAGTCCTCAGCGCGAACGCCACGGAACTCGGCGGATACAAAGAAATAAGCTTCATGATAAGCGGCGAGGGTGCGTATTCCCGCCTCAAATTCGAGAGCGGCGTCCACCGCGTCCAGCGCGTGCCGGAGACCGAGAGCATGGGGCGCATCCACACTTCGACAGTCACCGTTGCAGTCCTGCCCGAGGCGCAGGAGGTCGATGTTGAAATAAGCCCGTCCGACCTGCAAATCGACACCTTCCGTTCGAGCGGCGCGGGCGGTCAGCATGTCAACAAGACCGAGTCCGCCATCAGAATCACGCATATCCCGACGGGCACCGTCGTCGAGTGCCAGGACGAGCGGAGCCAATATAAAAACAAAGACAGGGCGATGAAAATACTTCGCTCGAGAATACTCGAAGCGGAGCGCAGAAGGCAGAGCGAGGCTATCGCGGGCGAGCGCCGCGCACAGGTCGGCACAGGCGACCGCAGCGAGCGCATCAGGACATATAACTACCCGCAGGGTCGCGTCGCAGATCACCGCATCGGGCTGACGCTCTACCGCCTCGAAGCGATACTCAACGGCGATCTCGATGAGCTGATTGACGCGCTTATCACGGCAGACACTGCCGAAAAGCTCAGATCGACTGACGATTAAACGAAAGAAGAATCTCTATGATAACAAAGCTTATAACAGAAAAGGACGGCGAAAAGGGTCTCGACGAGGCGGCGCGCCTGCTAAAAGACGGCGAGCTTGTTGCCATCCCGACCGAGACTGTCTACGGCCTTGCGGCGAACGCCCTCGACGGAAACGCCGTCAAAAACATATTTGTCGCCAAAGGTCGCCCGCAGGATAACCCGCTGATAGTTCACATAGCGGAGATTGACGAAATTTTACCGCTTGTCAAAAACTTCGATGAACGCGCCCGTGCGCTCGCCGAGGCTTATTGGCCGGGACCGCTTACAATGATACTCCCGAAGAGCGATATTATCCCGAACGAGGTCTGCGCCGGGCTTGACACGGTGGCGATAAGAATGCCGTCGCACCCGATAGCGCACGAGATAATCAAAAAATGCGGCTTCCCGCTTGCGGCGCCGAGTGCGAACACATCGGGCAAGCCGAGCCCCACGACCGCCGCGCATGTTATGAACGACATGAACGGCAAGATTGCCGCAGTTGTTGACGGCGGCAGCTGCTCGGTCGGCGTCGAGTCGACTGTCGTCACCCTTGCCTGCCCCGTTCCGCGCGTCCTGCGACCCGGCGGAGTGACCCCGGAGCAGCTTCGCGCAGTGCTCGGCGAGGTCGAAATAGACAAGGCTGTTTTCAAGGCACTCGAGAGCGGCGAAAAAGTTCTCTCGCCCGGCATGAAATATAAACATTATTCGCCGAACGCCCATGTTATAATCGTAAAAGGCGATTTTGACAAATTTGCTTCGCTCGTCGCCGAGCCGCGCAGCGAAAGAACCTGCGCAGTCTGCTTCGACGGCGAGGAGGACAAAATTTCCGTTCCCGCATATCCCTACGGTCATGCAGACAGCCCCGAGGAGCAGGCGCGCGAGCTGTTCGATGTGCTCAGACACGTTGACGACGAAAAAATGGAGCTTGCCTTTGTGCGTTTCCCGTCGCTCGACGGCGTGGGAATGGCCGTCTACAACCGCCTGCTCAGAGCGGCAGGCTTTGAGGTGATCGAGCTGTGAGCATCTATGTTGCCGGACTCACCGGTCAGACGGGCTCGGGCAAAAGCACCGTTGCCGATATCTTCCGCGCGCACGGCGTCTGCGTTATCGACTGCGACAAGCTGGCCCGCGAAATAGTTGAGCCGGGTTCACCTGTGCTTATTGATCTTGCCCGACTCTTCGGCGACGATCTTATTCTCCCGGACGGCTCTCTTGACCGTCACAAGTTAGCCAAACGCGCGTTTGCGAGCGAAGAAAAGACAAATCTGCTCAACTCCGTGACCCACCCGGCGATAACCGCGCTCGCTCGAAAGCGCGTAGCCGAAGCCGAAAAAAGCGGATATAAAATCGCTATGCTCGACGCGCCAGTACTCTTTGCGAGCGAGCTTCTCGGCGACTGCCGTGCGGTGATATGCGTCTGCGCGCCGAAAGATCAGCGCATGGCGAGACTCATGAGCCGCGACGAAATCGACCCCGATGAAATAGAAAGAAGAATGTCCGCCCAGCCCGATGAGAAATATTACAGGGACAATTCAGATATAATAATAGAGAATCCCGACGGCTGCGACCCGACGGAGCAGTGCATAAAGGCGCTGAAAAGCCTGAAAATCGGAGGCTGAAAATGAAAAAGAGGGCGGGATACAAGCTCATAGCCCTGCTGCTGTGCTTCGTGCTGGCGGTGTGCGGGATAACGGCGGCGCTGACTGTCGGCGCGATAAGATTCGCCTATCCCATGAAATATGAGGACTATATTGATAAATATTCGGCTCAGTACGATGTCCCGAAAACGCTTCTGCTCGCGGTCATAAAGACCGAGAGCTCGTTTGACCCGAAAGCCGAGTCATCGGCGGGGGCGTTGGGGCTGACCCAGATAACGCCCGAGACTTTTCACTGGCTACAGACAAAGACAGGCGAAACTTTGAGCGACGACGCGCTCTCCGACCCGGAGACTGCGATAAGATACGGTGCGCTTTTCCTCGGGCTTTTGCTCGATGAGTTCAACTCTGCCGAGACTGCCGTTGCCGCCTATCATGCGGGGCGCGGCAGGGTCAATTCGTGGCTTAAAGATGAGAATATATCGCCCGACGGCGTGAATCTTAAAGATATCCCGATTCCCGAAACAGCTCACTATGTGCGCAAAGTGATGCGCGCTGTGAATATATATAATTCCCTTTACAAATCAAGATAGGAGGAATATAAAATGAAGGACGAAAAAAATCCGGCGCAGGAGCTCAGAGAAAAGCTGTTTGCTCAGCCCAAGCACGCCGCGCTGAGAATGAGCGACGATGAAATTTCCGCGGCGTTTGAGTGGTGCGAGGGATACAAAACTTTCCTCAGCGACAACAGAACCGAGCGCGAGATAACCGCGTTTTCGCAGAAGCTTGCCGAGGCGCGCGGCTTCGAGAAGTTCGACTCGTCGAAGAAGTATTCGGCGGGCGACAAGGTCTGGTTCAATGTAAAAGAAAAGGCGATTATCCTCGCCGTTTTCGGCACACGCCCGCTGAGCGACGGAGTGAAAATCGCGGCGGCGCATATCGACTCGCCCCGTCTCGATGTCAAACCCAACCCCATGTATGAGGATTGCGAGATTGCGCTCTTCAAGACTCACTACTACGGCGGCATAAAGAAATATCAGTGGCCGACAGTCCCGCTTTCGCTCCACGGCGTTATCGTCAAGGCAGACGGCGAGAAGATAACTGTCTCAATAGGCGACAAAGAGGGCGAGCCGCAGTTCGTTATCAGCGACCTGCTCCCGCATCTTGACAGCACCATGGGCGAGCGCAAGGCTTCGCAGGTCATCAAGGGCGAAGAGCTCAATGTTCTTATCGGCAGCATGCCTTTCAGAAGCGACGAGGGCAGCGACCTCGTGAAGCTCAATATTCTGAAGCTTCTCAACGAGAAATACGGCATCACCGAGTCCGACTTCCTCTCCGCAGAGCTGGAACTCGTTCCCGCATCGAGAGTTTCGGATATCGGCTTTGACCGCAGCCTCATCGGCGGCTACGGCCACGACGACAGGGTCTGCGCATATCCCGCGCTTATGGCGGCTCTCGACTGCCCGAACCCGAGCTATACTACGGTCACCGTGCTGACCGACAAAGAAGAGATAGGCTCCGTCGGCAACACCGGACTCTCTTCCGCTTATCTCCAGTTCTTCATTGAAGATCTCGCCAAGACTCAGGGACTCGAGGGCAGAGATGTTCTCAGAGCGTCCGAGTGCCTCTCTGCAGATGTTAATGCGGGCGTCGATCCCACATTCCAGTCCGTCCACGACAAGCTCAACGCTTCGTTTATAAACAGAGGTATCGTTGTCACGAAGTACACCGGCGCGCGCGGCAAGTCCGACACATCGGACGCCAATGCGGAGTTCGTCGGCAAGCTCAGAAAACTCTTCGATGAGAACAACATTGTCTGGCAGATAGGCGAGCTCGGCAAGGTCGACGAGGGCGGCGGCGGAACGGTCGCGAAGTATGTCGCGCATCTCGGCGTCGATGTTGTCGATGTCGGCGTGCCTGTGCTCTCGATGCATGCGCCGTTTGAGCAGATAGCGAAGCTCGATATCTATATGGCTTACAAGGCGTTCTGCACGTTCTACAATCAGAAATAACAGAAGCTCCCCTGTCTTTTATCGGCAGGGGAGCGATGCTTTATTGATTTTCCGGGTAGGGCTCGAACTCGTCGGTTCTACCGAGCAGCCAGTCGACGCTCGTGTGATATATGTCGGCTATTTTGCACAGCGTCTCGGGGGTCATGGAGTTGATCCCGTTTTCATATGCGGCGTAGGTCCTTCGGTTTATATAGAGCATGTCCGCTATTTGCTGCTGAGTCAGGTCATTGTCCTCGCGCAGGTTTCTTATCCTCGGGTACTTCAATCAAACCACCTCAGAAAAATTATAAATGCCATAAATCCTGCCATTGACTTTTGGCAGAATTTATGGCATAATGTAGCTGATTCAATTCCGTATGCGTATAATCCGCCGCGATATGCTTTAAGTTTGCGCAGCTCGCAGCTCGGTATGCACGAAAAAAGACACCTCACAATCTCCTATATAAAAGACACCCGACAGTGAAAACTGTCGGGTGTCTGCTTGAAAAAAAGTTTTACTGTACAATAAAATGTCCAGTGAAAAATTATTGCTTGACAAATTTCAACACTTGGGTTATTATTTTATTTGCAATGAGGCGTACCTCGGCGCAGCAAAAACGACAACCACGAAACTCCTATATATCACGCGAAGCGGCGGCAGAGATTTTTCTGCCGCCGCTTCGCATTATAATATTGCATTGTATGCAAACCACAATTTTTGCCGTCATATCAGCTTGAACTGCGTCCATTTCTGCGATTTCAGCCGCCATATAAAAATCGCGCCGCGGAAAACCAGATCGATGCTCATGCCGATTGCTACACCGATGACACCCCAGCCCAACCACATGCCGAACAGAGCAGAGAAGAAGAGACGCGCGGCGATAGTCAGGGTTATGGACACTATCATTGTGAATTTTACATCGCCGGCGGCGCGCAGTCCGTTGCCGAGCGAACCTGCAAACGGATATGCCAGGGCGTTGAAAACATTGTTGATGAGCACGAGCCAGATTACAAGCTCTTTTGCCTCGGCAGAAATGGCGGAGTAACGGACGATCAGCGGCGTGATGGCGAAGACCAGCGCGTTCCACAGAATTGACAGCACAAGCGTGATTTTGTTGAGCTTTTTGAAATAGAAGTTGGCGGCGTCAATATCCTGCGCGCCCATGCACTGGCCGATTACTGTTGTATAGGCGGGGGCCATGGCGAGACCCATGATGGAAGCCAGCGACCAGATACTCTGCGCTACACCGTTTGCCGCAATCTGATACGTGCCGAAGAGCGCCACCATGCTCGACAGAGCAACCTTTACGAG
>JBNMIN010000086.1:0-8934 GCA_050873305.1 Oscillospiraceae bacterium | reverse complement strand
GTTCCCAGTGCGGCAGAACGCGCCGTCCGCGCCGAGGGTCAGCAACACACTTGCGCGCGGGAATCTTTGCGAGAACGCGCCGAGTATCTTTTCGGGCTCGGTCTCCCCCGTGAGCTCTTCCGCCTCCGTCTCGTTGACAACGAACCAATCTATATTTTCGAGCGGATAAGATAATATCTCCGCGCCGAACGGGCTGGGGTTGAAGACTATCTCAAGTCCGCGCTCGTGCGCCGCACCGATAATTTCGGGAATACCGTTTATCTCGTTCTGCAAAAACAGCCTGCCGCCCGCCGAAAAATTGCTAACGGCGTTTTCTATCTGCTCCGGCGTTATCTCCATATTCGCGCCGCCGAAAAGCAGGATGCTGTTCTGCCCGTCCCTGTCAACCTGAATTATCGCATGACCGCTCGGGGATTCACTCTTTGTTACAAGCGAAGTGTCAACGCCGTTGTCGCGCAGGAGCGAAATGAGTCGGCCGCCGTCCGCACCGACGCAGCCCGCGTGGCAGACCTCCGCGCCCGCACGGGCGAGCGCGACGGACTGGTTGAGTCCCTTGCCGCCGCAGAAATAGCTAAGCTCCGCCGATGCAGTCGTCTCACCGGGGCGCACGACATGATCGACCGAATAGACCATATCAATATTCAGAGAACCGAAATTCAAAACCTTCATTTTTCAATGTGTTTGAGCGTGAGCTCTATCCTGTCGTCAATATTTACTTTGCCGACGCCGAATATCTGCGTGTCGAGCTTGCCGTGAATCGGATCGGTCCACTCCCTGCCGACAGCCGATATTCCTTTCATCATGCCTATAACAGAGCCCGCCGTTGCGGCGTTGCAGTCGGTGTCGAAGCCTGTCTGAACGGCGCGGCAGACGGTCTTTGTGTAGTCCCCGCCGCAGTAGAGCAGAGCCGCCGTGACGATTTCGATATTCGAGAGCACATGGCACCAGTCGTGCCCCTCGTGCTCGTCCCAGCGGGAATGGATCTTTGCAAAACACTCGTTCTCGCTGACTCCGCCGTCAAAATCGTTGACTACTGTCATAACAGAGCGGACGAACCTCGACCTCTGCGGAACAAAATTCAGCGACGAAAGTATCGCCTTTCTTATATCATTCTCAACTGCCGCTTCGGCTATGAGCGCGGAGATGAACATTTCGCCGTAAATACCGTTTTTCGTATGGGAAACGCATGCGTCGCGGTACGCCATATCCGCCGCCGTCTCCGGATCGCCGGGATTGATATAGCCGAAATAGTCGCCCCTTATCTGCGCGCCTATCCACTCGCGGTAGGGGTTCTTGTATTCTGCGGACGCGGGAGGCGCAAAGCCCTTGACGAAGTTGCAGAATGCTGCGCGCTCGGCGGTGCAGTAGGCATTCTTCGGCTGCCTGTCGAGCCAGATATCCGCCACATTTTTCGGGGTAAAGTCCCTGCCGTATTTTTCTATAAGTTCCTGATAGAGCACCGTGTAGTTCGTATCGTCGTCCGCCGGGGCGCACTCGGAAATATCGGCATACATATTCTTGCCGAGCCAGCTCCCGACGCGTCCGAGCAGCTCACCGGACAGCTCGCTGCGCTTGATATATCTGTGCATCGGATAGTTTCCCGTCTCGCGCAGGAGAATGCCGAGCTCCGGATTTCTCACGCCCTCAACGGGCTTTCCGAGGAAGCAGCCGCATATCCTGCCGTACCACGCGCCGGCTATTTTATCGCGCAGGCGGGATTTGTCGACGCTGCGCTTTTCGGGGACTGTTCCCCTGCACATTTTTATCTCGTCGAGCTCGCTCGGCTCGTCAAATTCATAGTCTTTTTTAATCGGAGTGCGGGACACAATATCAAACATGACATCCGCTATGCGCTCTTTATACTCGCCGCCGGGAAGATGAGAAACAACCTTGAAAAGCTCCTCGTATTCATCGATATCTATGCCCTCTTCGCGCGACTGTCTGAACTCGACCATCAGCTCCTCGGAATACAGCTCCCACGGATGGAGCGACGGATAGTCGGGTCTGACGCCCGCCCTGCGTTTTTCGTCGCGGACGCGCTCGGTGCAGCCGGTCAGCAATTCATCGAGCGAAACGTTGAGTATCTGCGAGAGTATTATCAGATTGTCCACCGACGGCTTCGCGTGGTCGCTCTCCCACTTCTGCACCGACTGGCTCGAGACGGAGCACTTCTGCGCGACATCGTCGCGAGTCAGCCCCGCCTTCTTTCTGAAATCATATATGCGGTTTCCGAGTGTCATTCGATCAACTCCTGTTTTTTCTTGATTATATCAAATCGCGCCGACTTGTTCAATCTACCGCAGGTTGTTTTTTGCGCACCCGTGAGTTGAAGAAAGCAATGACGGCGGTTACAAAGCAATAACTTTTTTACTCAAGAGATAGAGAAGACGCAAAAAATCCCACCCGCAGGCAGGATTTTGCTTTATAAACGCTATATCTCACAAATGCCTTATTTTTCAAAGAAAAACTTCTTTGCCGCTGCGGCGGCGGGACCGATAAAGCTGTGCTTGCCGTCGAGCGGGGAATGTCTGATGTACCCCCTGCCGAAGCCGGGATAATACTGCGCGCACCGCTTCGCGAAAAGTTCAAAGATATCGCTTTCAAACATATAGCCGAACGCCACGACGCTGTCCGGCGCAATGACCGTGGCGGCATTCGTGACCGCCTTTGCGAGGCTGTCCGCGCATCTTTCAAGCTCCGCTTTAACTGCGCCGTCGCTCTTTGCGGATAAAAGAATTTGCTTTATGTCGATTTTCTCCGCGTCTCCGTCGGTCGCTCTGAACAGCGTCGGCGTTGTTTCTTTTGAATACACCGCCCCGATGCGCTTTATAACCGCGTGCGCCGAGACTTCCGTTTCGAGGCAGCCCCTGCGCCCGCAGCGGCACTTCTCGCCGTTCGGGTCAACTATGTAGTGCCCTATTTCCGACGAGCCGCTGTCGGTTCCGTTGAGAACTTCGCCGTTTATAACTATTGCCGAACCAACTCCCGGCCCCCATTTTACGAACAGAATGTTATCCGCGCTGTGCTCCCTGTCAAAAATCAGCGAAGCGAGCGCAAAAGCCTTGACGTTGTTCTCAACGCAGACGGGAACCCCCGTCTCATCTTCAAGTATCTTTTTTATGTTTATCCCAGGTCGCCACACGCCGTAGCTGCCCGTCGTTTTTCCGCTGCCGCCGTCAACGCCGCCGACTATTCCGACTCCCATGCCGACAAGCTTCGCGCCGTCAGGCGGGTTGTTTTTGATAAGCCTGCGGCAATTCTCGCCGACCGCGCGCAGAAAATCCTCGGGCGCCGTGTCTTTCGGGAGCACCGTGTATCCGCCCGTTATCTCTTCGCCGCCGAGCGTGCATATTCCGCAGTAAAATCCGCCCGCATCGATGCTCACGGCGAGGACGGCAAATTTCGACGAATTGAGCGAAAGGATTATCTTCTTTCTGCCCGCTCCCGCGCCGTCGGAAAGTCCGCATTCGCTGACTGCGCCCTCCGCTATCAGCTCGGCGCATATCTTGCTGACCGCCGCGGGGGTAAGTCCGAGCGAATCCGCAATATCCTTGCGGCTCATGCTCTTTCTGCCGTTGAGCAGATAGAGCACCGAAGCTCTGTTTGCATTTTTAATACGGCTCATATTAAAGCCGGTGTAGTCCATAGAGCCGCCTCCCTCCGCGCACGATTATACTACATTTTTGCCGGTCTATCAAATTATTTTATGAACAGCAGCGCACCCGAAACTATCAGAAGGACATATGTTATCTTCATAAAAAGTCCGCGGCTCATCTTTTTGCACAGCAGGCTGCCGATAAACATCGCCGCAAAAAGTATCGCGGCGGATATGCCGAACAGCAAAAGCAACTCTTTGTTCCAGAGCCCAGTTCTTATATCGTCGGCAAGAATGATTCCGTTGAGGACTATCCAGCACGCAGAGAGCGTAGCGCGAAACCCCTGCTTGTCGCTCACTTTTCCCGTCATATACGACACGAGCAAAGGACCGCCGCAGACGAACATGCCGTGGGTCACTCCCGCCGACACAAGCAAAAGCGCGGACACAGCTTTTCCGTGGCCGTGTTCGCCGCCCTTTCGCAGGAATGTTTTGTATATGCCCCACACGGCGGTCAGAATGACCACTGTTCCGAGCAGGATATACATCAACCGCTCCCTGCCCGCAAGCACACTGCGCAGAGCGAAGCCCGCGAGCATACCGACTGACATAACGGCAACTGTTTTTAAAAATTCTTTTTTGTTCACACTCTTCCTGTTCGCGGCAACTATGTATATGCCGGAAAGCAGACCGAGGGCGTTCAATATCGGCTTTGCGGTGTCGAACCCGACGAGCATCACACTCGGCGGCATCGCGAGCATTGTTCCCGCAAAGCCGGTTATTCCCTGAATAATATTCGTGAAAAACACTACCAGGAGAAAAAGTATCTTCTTCGCCATATCAGTATTCGCTTATCTCCATGCCGAGCATCTCGGCGAGAGCGCACAGTTCGGCTTTCACATCGCCGTAAACAACAACAAAATGCGGCTCCCAGCCGTCCCTGACGCCGCGCGTTATCAGCTCGCGGGCATCGCTGTCGGTTTTCACAACTGCGCTCGTGCCGTAGAACTGCTTCGGCTTATCAAGAGCACTGCCCGAAGATATAAAGAATCTGAAGCTCCCGTCCGGTTTCTTGCCGACTCTGAATACAGTGACCCTGTCGCAAGGCATACAGCCGAACTCCATGGTCGGGCCTATCTTTCTGTTGCAGTGAACTCCCACGCACGCGCCTGTATCCCTGCGGGCAAGCGAGCACGCCGCCGTTCCACAGTGCCAGAATGTGACGGTGTTCTCTTCTTCATCGAGCGACACGGGATCGCCGAAGAACACGCTCTTATTGCTCAGACGCATGCCGATGAACATCGACAGCGCGCCGTATGTATCCGCTTCGCATGCGGCAGCAACGCCCATATCATTGAGCATGGCGAGCACCGCGCAGACAGGCGTTCCGAACGAGGTGAAGAAATCCGGCCAGCATCTTGACGAGAGCGCGCCTATGCCGGAAGTTTTTATATATTCGTCATAAGCTCTGTAAAGCCGCGCGAAATCGAGCGCGTTTTTCTCCGGAGTATTTTCAAGCCCGTTCATGGACTTTGCGGCTCTTTCGAGATATTCGCGCGCCTCGTCTTCGGAATATGCCTGCGCCCTTTCGATAAGCTCGCGCGCCTCTATAGATTCGAGGGTAACACCGAAGCTCTTCAGAAGCTCGGCATCAAGCGCCCTGCCGAAGCCGAAGCCCTGCGGAGTGTGTCCGACGCTCGCCATTTTGAGGCTCTTCAGCTCTTTTCTGATCTGCGCCGCGCGAATATACGCGCCGGTTTCGGCTATTACTCTTTTTTCTTCCGGCGAGCCGAACACATAGCCGAACTGCTCTTTGCGGAAATATTTTATCGTGTTCGCGGCGGAAAATGCACCCGTCAGCGAATTGAGTCTGAGGCGTCCGCCGTCTATGACCGGCTCTCTGAGCGTCCAGAGCAGAATCGGGCAGTCAAATCTTTTTAGCACTTCGGAAACATAGGTAGAGTTCGCAAATGTTATGTTCTGGAGCACTATAAGATCGGGCGAAAGCCCGTCGAGAAACGCCGTCAGCTTGTCAATAGACAGCAGCATTTCATCGGGGCATACCGTATCCGCACAGAGCGAGCGGAGCATCTTTTTCGATTTTTCAAACTGTTCCCCCGCGCTGACCAATTCAAAGGTCGGCACGCCTATCGGGACATATGCGAGCTGAAAACTGCTCATTTCATCAGTTCCTTTATTTATAGAATAGTTCTTTGTTTTCGCCGATCACGCCCGGGTGTGCTCCCTGCTTTATCAGCGGCTCGCGCTCGGGATGGGCTATGACCCACTTGTTTCTCTGGAGCAGGAGCACGGATTCGGGGTCGGCGCTTTCGGTCTTTTCAGTCAGCGGAGTGTTCGTGCCGCGGGCAAGTATGACTATATCTTTGAAGCCCTCGTCGCAGACGCGGCAGGGCGACAGATGAAGAGTCGTCTGATACATCTCAACAGCCGTACCCTCCGGCACAAAAAACACCTGTGCATTTTGAATATCATATTTATTGTCCATGATATCCCAGACATGACCGAGCACGAGCATAAAAGGTGTCACGGCGTAGTTTATCTCCGAGCATTTGTGATACTCAAAGCCATTATACGTCGTGTTTCTGCCGTTGCAGAAGCCTATCTGCACGGGCATCGAGCCATAGAGCGTGTTTTCAATATCCGATTTTATTCCAAGCTCTTCGAGCCCCGGGACGCTCGGGACATACATATTCCCATTCTCGGGGATATTCGTTTTCCCGCGCATATACGCGTCCGCCTGCGAAAAATCGTAGCCCTCAAGCACCCTGCCGTAGGATGCGAAAGCGGGATCAAAGACGGAAATGACAGGCACATCGTTGACAGCATTCAGTGTTTCAAGCATCTTATTCACCGCTGACCACCTTATAAGTAGCGCGGAAATCCTCTTTGCCGAGTCCTTCCGCCATACCTTTGTCATAGACCGCCTTGGCGTTCTCCATTCCCGGCATCGGGAAATGTGCCTCTTCGCTCAGCCTCTCGCAGATTCCGAGATCCTTGTGCATATTTTCGAGCGAGAACGCAGTCGTCCAGTTCTCGTTTTTGATGTTCTGCGCCTGTCCGTCGAGATAGAAATTCTGACCGCCGCCATAAGATATCGCAAGGGCAAAATCATCGACCGATATGCCCTCAAGCCTCGCGAGCGCAAGAGTTTCGTTGACTCCGTTCTGTATCTGCGCCACAAGCGTGTTGTGGCATATTTTCATCACAAGCCCCATGCCGTTTTTGCCCATGCGGATGATATTGCTGCCCATATAGGCTAAAATCGGGCGGATTTTTTCAAATGTCTCCTCGTCCGAGCCGACATAAATTCCGAGCGTGCCGCTGACTGCGGCGGGTCTCGACTTGACGACGGGGGCATCCGCAAAGCGCGCGCCGACAGCTTTCACTTTCTCCGATATCTCCACTGATACGGCGGGATCGATCGTGCTCATATCAATGCAGGTTTTTGAGCTGTCGAGCACGGGCAGGACAGTCTCATAGACCGAGCGCGAATGCTCTGACTTCGGCACCATGGTTATTATAACATCGCTCTTTTCGGCAAGCTCGGCGCTGTCATTGCAGGCAAAGCCGCCGAGGGAAACGAGCTTTTCGACCTTTTCGCGGTCGAGGTCATACAAAAACACTTTGCCGTCATGCTTTTTGATTATGTTGGCGCACATCACCTCGCCCATTATTCCGAGTCCGATGAATCCTATGTTCATTTCTGCCACCTCACTCAGTTACCGTGTTGTCCCACGCATTTGTGAAAATGCCGAGACCCTGGACGGTATAGGCATGCTTGATGCTCTCAAGATAGACATCGAGCCCGCAGGTGACTATATCCGCGCCCGCCGTTGCGCAGTCGACAAACTGCTTAGGCGTTCTTATCGCGGCGCAGATTATCTGCGTCTTGCCGTAGAAGCCGTAGTTCTTGTATATCTTCACGATGTCGGCGATATACTGCCTGCAATCCTCGCCGTTTGCCTCTTTCCAGCCGATGAACGGAGAGACAAACAAAGAGCCGTTCTTCGCCGCCCATATGGACTGCGCGGCGGAGAAAACGAGGGTGAGATTTGTTCTTATGCCTTTCTTTTCGAGCCTGCGCGCGGCGGTCACGCCCGCCTCGGTGCAGGGGATTTTTATAACGAAGTTCGGCGACATTGCGGCTATCTTTTCCGCCTCTTTTATCATTTCGTCGGCGTCGTCGAGATGCGGGTTTATCTCAACCGAGATCGGGAACTTTTCATAGCCCTCTATCCCCTCGTCCTTGACCCACTGCGCGAGCTCGGCGATAACGGTCAGAAACGGCTTGCCGCTGTTCATGATATGCTTCGGATTCGTTGTCACGCCGTCGATGCCGAAGGTGTTATATGCAAATTTTATTTCGTCTATTTTTGCGCTGTCGAGAAAGTATTTCATTTTATATTGCTCCTTTTATTCTTCTGTTTTTGCCGATTGTTTATTTTCGTTCATCTGTTGAAGCTTTTTCTTTGTCAGCGGATAGAACACGCCGAGTGAAAGAGCCATGAGCAGGCACATGAGCGCGGGGAAAGCCGTTGAAACGCTGTAGAGCTTGCTGACCGCTTCGGTCGTTATATTCTTCGCATCGTAGCCGATAAGGCTGAGAACGCCTGTTCCGAGAACTCCCGCTATGGTCTGGCCGAGTTTTCGTGTGAACGAGAAGAAGGCATAAGACGTACCCTCGTCACGCTGACCGGAAAGAGTCTCCTGATAGTCGATAACATCCGTCACGAGCGCCCAGACTTCAAGCACAAAGAATGTCATGCCGAGACCCGAGAGGAAGCAGAAAATGAAGAACACGACAACGCTCTTCGTGCCGATGAGCCACAGAACAAGGTTCGCGACGAAAGCAACAGCCATTCCGACTGCGCACGCCTCTTTTTTGCCGAAGCGGCGGACTATCTTCTGAAGCACGGGCAGCAGAAGCGCCATGGGCAGATAAGTGAAAACCGTAACGAGCGAATAGAGCTCGGGCTTCTTGAAATAGTTGAGGAAAAGATAGTGATATGTCGTCTGGGTATACTGCTGAGTGGCAATGAGCAGCATCGACGCTATACACAGGGCGATGAACGGTCTGTTCTTGAAAAGCGATTTAACGGTCTTGCTGACCTTGACTTTCTTCTCGGTCGGCTTTGACACAACGCGCTCGGTGGTCATCTTGTAGCAGAGCTGATATACGCCTATGCTCAGCACGCCGAGCACGGCACACCCGACAAGCCCGGTACACCCGACAAGCCCGGTACACCCGACAAGCCCGGCGCAACCGATGTACCCGACACAGGTGATACGACTAACGTATTCCTCTGGGCTGCAGCTCT